>NZ_JRHO01000010.1 GCF_000765475.1 Methanococcoides methylutens | reverse complement strand
CTGCTGCGTTCTTGATAATCCTTGTTTCGGACTTTGCTGCGAGAACTTCGTATGGGCTGCCTGGTATAGGTGGCTTACCACGAACCGTCATCATAACACCATTTACAATTGTGTCAACTTCTTTCTCGAGTGCATAGCTCATGTGAATTGCAGAGAACATATCTTCTGAGATTGGGGAACCTGTTGGACCACCCTGTACTATTGGCTTTCTCTTGTCACCAACAGATCTCTTCTTCATCTGTACTGCATCTCTGCCTGTACCGAGCTGGAATGCTGGCATTGGGTTGTTGATTGCGTCCCAGAGTTCGTCTTCTGTGTATTTGACGATCCTCTTTGTGTCTGTGCAGTAGATACCACACTCAATGAGCATGTCGAAACCTGCCTTGAAGAGTCTCTCCATCTGGTCCTTGTCGGTTGGAACGAACTCGGTACCAAAGTCAAGGTTGTATTTCTGCTTGAGTTCCATTGCCTTCATTGGAATGGTCATCAAATCCCAGTCATCCTGGGTGCATTTCTCACCGTTCTGTGCTCGGTCATAGAAGTCAAAGCAAGTTACTGATTTTGTGAATGTCATTTTAATTTCTCCCCAATTTATGCGCTCATAAGCTCAAGTGCTACTCTTGCTGCCTCTGCTGCATTTTCGGCTGTGCCGTCTGCACCACACTCAGCGATCCATTCATCTGTGACTGGTGCGCCACCGAACATGATCTTGACTTCGCCTCTGAGGTTCTCCTCTTCAAGTAACCTTACTACGTCTTTCTGGCCGAGCATTGAGGTTGTCATAAGTGCGGAACCTACAAGGATCATCTTCTTGCCCTTGTTCTTTGCAATTGCTTCAACAACATCTTCGTTTGGAATATCTGTTCCAAGGTCGAGAATGTCAAATCCATTTGCACCGAGCATTGTTGTAACAAGACGGTGACCGATATCGTGAATATCTCCTTCCTGTACGAATGTTACAGCCATTCCGACACCCTCTTCGTCGCCCTTCTCTTCTGCGAGAATTGGCTCAAGGATCTCCATTGCAGCTTTCATTGCCTTTGCAGACATCATGATCTGTGGAAGGTAGATTGTTGCTGCTTCGAAGTTGTCACCAACGATCTTCATTCCTGGTGCAAGTGCTTCGTTGATAATGTCAAATGCAGATAATCCTGCATCGAGAGCTTCCTGTGTCAGTGCTGGACATCCGTTAATGTCCTGGTTTACTATTGCATCTTTAAGTTTGTCAAAAAGTTCCTGATTTCCCATTTTCATCACCTTTTTAATAGCAGTCTTACAGCCCGATCGGAAAGTCTTGTTTTCCCGAAAGGTCGTTTGTCCTGTTCAACTGCAAATAATCCTTGCGAATACTCGCATATAAACTTTTCTTATTTGAAACCAATGTATTTATACTTATAAAACAATAACAATAGACATGGTAAAAACAGAAATGATACCAATTCAAAAAAAATTGACTCACCAGGAACTTAACAAAAGGATACGATATATTGAGACATTGATCAAAGTACTGGATCGTTTATACTTTATCAGATACAGATATATGGGAGACTCAGTAGAGGAAGCTGCAAGCAAGGTTGGAGTTACTAAGAAGGTTGCATACGTTTGGCAAAAACGATGGAATAAGGATGGATATGCAGGATTGTTGCCTCGCCATGGAGGAGGCAGACCTTCCAAACTAAGCGAAGATCAAAAGAGCGACCTTAAGATATACCTAAGGGTTCAGAAGAGCTTGACAACTGCCCAGGTTGCCAGCCTGATAAAAGAGAAATTTGGAGTCGAATATTCATTAAAACAAGTTAGGATTATTCTTAAGTCATTGAATTAAAAGATTACTTTATTTTGTTC
Source organism: Methanococcoides methylutens (assembly GCF_000765475.1). NCBI lineage: Archaea > Methanobacteriati > Methanobacteriota > Methanomicrobia > Methanosarcinales > Methanosarcinaceae > Methanococcoides > Methanococcoides methylutens. Next base: position 235,120 of record NZ_JRHO01000010.1, on the reverse strand, counting down.
TTTTTCCCATATTTTCTTTTTTTCTGGACTTATGTAGGTATATAAACAAGAACTTGCGATATCTTTATATAATATACACCTAACTCGGAAATAAGTGCTCTTTTTGAAGAACATATTGGCTGTTTGAGGATATTTTTGGCACAAAATTACGACGAGTCATTAAGTTTGATTTTTGCCGGAAAATGCCTTCCGATTCAATCAATGTCGAGTCAGGGCACCCAGGAGCATTTTGAGTTAAACTTATGTGTATGACGTCTATTTGATACATCCATCTGAAGATAGATATTACCAATTATCACAACTAAAAGAGCCAAGATCATGAAAATGGATGCTAGATGTACGTATTGCCTTCTTTCCAGAGTTCACTATGAAGCACAGCTTTCAACCAATGACACCGAGCTTATACACAAGACCATGCTTGCAGGGATCGATGTGCTCAAAGAGACCTACAAGCCAGGAGTGGCTGCCGGAGTAGTATCAACAGCCATCCACAGGAAGGCTTACGAAATGCTCAATGATGAGGACCCATATTTTGAGCTCAGGCAATTAAGCAACCGGATCGCAGAAAAAGTGTACCCATATGCACATTCCCTGGTTCATGCTGGCGATCCGACAGATGAAGAAATGTTCAGAAGGGCAGTACTTGCATCTGTTATTGGAAATTTCTTCGATTTCGGCATCATGGGATTTGACGTTGGAGAAGATGTTTTTGATGAGACCTTTGCGGAAATATTCCGGAAAGGGCTTGATGTGGACGATACCTCCGAGATGTTCAAAATGCTTGATGATGTTGTATATGTGGTTGACAACTGCGGAGAGATCATCCTTGACACACTTGTTTTTGACATAATCAGGAAAGTTGGTGGCAAGATCACACTCGTAGTACGCGGTGCCCCCATGCTTACTGACGTTACAATGGAGAATGTACGAGAGCTTGAGCTGGACAAGAAAGTTGATCGAGTACTGACCACAGGCTCAAATGCAGTAGGAGTCTGCTTTGAGGAAGCACCTGCGGAGTTCATCGATGCCCTGGAAAATGCCAGCCTGATAATAAGCAAAGGAATGGCTAACTATGAGACCATGTCCGAAAGGAATTTTGAAGCAATTGCATATCTGCTTCGTACCAAATGCGAAGCGGTAGCAGAAGACATGGGTCTTGAGATGGGATATTCCATAGCAAAGCTCGTGAGATGAGATCAGGAAGATTGTGTGAAAGTAGTTATCTATTATTAGAGCATATTAACGCGTAATCTAAAGAATGCGAATAAGTTCAAAATACTTTCACCGATGGTCTGACATACCATCACAATAATACCAATAACAGGTGTAAATATGTGCGAACTGAATGCAATAGTTATCAACGGTAATGAAAGGGAATTGGTTATGGAATCAGTCACTAAAATGGTGGTTGATGGGGATTCCATAGAACTTACTGGAATATTTGGGGAAAAGACGATCATCTTCGGTTCAATAAAAGAGGTCGATTTTTCAAAAGGGGAAACTATAATTATTGGAAATTGAATTAACAGGAGCAACAGGAGACATATCAGTAACCTCAGACACTTTTTTACTGTGGTAACATATGCTCCGGTGCCCAACTGATGTTCATACTGTATACTTATACTGAAATGTGTCAAATTCGTAATGGAAGGTACATTAAATGACTAAAGCTAAAGTTGCAATAAACGGATACGGAACCATTGGCAAGAGAGTGGCAGATGCTGTAATGCTTCAGGATGATATGGAGATCATCGGTATTGCAAAGACCCGTCCTAACTTCGAGACTGTAATTGCACAGGAGAAAGGATATCACGTCTACACTCTTGCAGACAGGGTAGAAGCAATGGAAAAGGAAGGCATCGAAGTTGCAGGTACCGTTGAGGAAATGATCGAAGCAGCCGATGTTGTGGTTGACTGTACACCAGGTAAAATTGGTGCTACTAACAAGGAACTTTACGAGAAGGCAGGCACCAAGGCTATCTGGCAGGGTGGCGAGGCACATGACCTTGCAGGTTGCTCCTTCAACGCTGAGACCAACTACGAAGAGGCCCTTGGTAAAGACTTCGTCAGGGTTGTTTCCTGTAACACAACAGGACTTTGCCGTGTCCTTTCACCACTCGATAAGGAGTTTGGGGTAAAGAAGGCACGCGTAACACTTATGAGAAGATCTGCTGACCCTAACGACATAAAACACGGCCCTATCAATGCGATCGTCCCGAATCCTATCACGTTGCCATCACACCACGGCCCTGATGTAAAGACAGTCATACCTGGCATTGATGTCGCAACAACAGCAGTCAAGCTTCCTACAACATTAATGCACATGCATACTATCAACCTTGAGTTTGAGAAGGAATGCACTGCAGAAGATGTTAAGAACATCCTTGCAGAGCAGAGCCGTGTCAGGTTCGTTGGACAGGGAATCACATCCACCGCCGAGATCATGGAACTCGCAAAGGACCTTGGAAGGCCAAGGGGTGACATGTGGGAGAACTGCGTATGGGATGAATCCATCACAATGTATGAAGGAGAACTTTACTTCTTCCAGGCGATCCATCAGGAATCAGATGTCATTCCTGAGAATGTGGATGCCATCCGCGCAATGATGGAACTTGAGAGAGAAGGACAGAAGTCCATTGCTGAAACGAACAGTAAAATGGGCATCTGATCTGCCCATCATTTTTTATCAATATGATAACTTTTCCACAGGCGCTGGAATTGTGTGATCTCTTATCAGATGCCGCAGGAAATGCAATTTCCAATCTTGTCGATACATCTGAAGCTTTCGAAACGGTATATATTGGTGCTGATGGCACCGATACCAAGCTAATTGATGACGTATCAGAGAAAGCAATACTTGAGGTCCTCCGGGAAAATGGCCGTTCAATGAGGATATTAAGTGAGGAATTCGGGGAGATCAAGCTGGGCGAAGATCCCGAATTTTCCATTATTCTGGACCCGCTTGATGGAACATACAATGTTGCCAATGGTATTCCTGTCTACAGCATTTCAATTGCAATTGGTAATCCGGACCATACTTCTGTTTATTTTGGATATGTGAAGAACCTTGCAAACGGAGATGTTTTCCATGCAGGGTTGGGAAAGGGAGCATATTTTAACGGTCAAAGGATCGCACCTTCCAGAAATCATGTTCTGAACACATTCTGCATAAGCCTCTATGGATATCGCAAGAATATAGAAAGGACAGTAAGTCTTTGCAAGAGCGTTCGCAGGATAAGAATACTCGGAAGCGTGGCTTTGGAGCTATGTTATGTAGCATCCGGACGGCTTGATGCATTTGTTGATGTTCGGGGCTCCCTGCGTCTTGTGGACGTTGCTGCCGGAAAATTGGTAATAGAGGAAGCCGGAGGCAAGGTTAGCGATGGCAAAGGCTCCCCACTTAAGCTCAAAGGAAGTGTTATAAATCCATATTATATGGTAGCTTCGAACGGACATGCACATTCTGATATATTGAACCTTATAGAGAGGCACTAAAATGATCATCAAAAAGATCGGGATAGTATCGCGGTGTGACCATGAAGATGCACTTGAGATGGTAAGGAATATCGTAGAACACTTCAATTCAAAAGTTGAGATCGCCATCAGTCCTAAAACGGCCGAACCCCTGAACCTACATGATGTGGAAATCACACCTGTGGAAAAGATGAGGGGAAAAGGAGTCGAACTTCTAATTTCCGTAGGAGGAGACGGCACAGTACTTCGCAATATTGCCCGCATGGAGGACCCGCTTCCAATATTAGGCATAAACATGGGAACACTTGGATTTCTTGTGGACGTAAATCCCTCAGAGGCAATTGAGACCATTGAAAAAGTGCTGAAAGGCTTCAAATACAGTGAGCGTTCCCGCCTTTCCGTCAACCTCAACGGGGAAAAGATACCACCTGCAACCAATGAAGTTGTGCTTACAACTGCAAGACCTGCAAAGATACTTACATTCAGGATCACTATCGATGACCGGAAAGTGGAAGACATACGTGCCGACGGCGTTGTGATTGCAACCCCTACCGGATCTACTGCATATGCAATGAGTGCTGGCGGACCCATCATCGATCCAAATGTCAATGCAACGCTAATTGTACCCCTTGCACCTTTCAAGTTATCCTCAAGACCATGGGTGGTCCCTGCAGAGAGCCTTATCAAGGTCGAGATGATCATTCCGGAAAAGGAAGCAGCCCTCGTAGTTGACGGGCAGTACACCCATAATATACAGGAGAACGATGTTGTTACCCTTACAATGTCCAATTTCCCCGCAAGATTTGTAGAAACATCTGCAAGCGGTTTTTATGAGAGAGTAGAGAGCAAGCTCAGATAATTGAAAAGTAGGTTCAAAACCTACATATTTATATATTGCTTTCTCAAACAACGAGTGGGAATCAATACTATGTCAAACACTGATTATTATTCCAAAAATGAACTTATGAACTTCATCGATACGAAACCTCTTGACATCGAGATATGCGATGTGACATTGAGGGACGGTGAACAAACCCCAGGCGTAGCTTTCACAAAGGAAGAAAAGATCGATCTTGCAATGGAACTCGATGCCATAGGCGTCGAGGTTATCGAAGCTGGATTTCCTGTTGTCTCCAGTTCTGAGAAAGAGATCGTCAAAGAGATCAGCAATATGGGGTTAAACTCAAATATTTGCTGTCTTGCACGCTCTGTGATAAGTGATGTTGATGCAGCTATTGATTGCGATGTTGATATAGTCAGCATCTTTATTGCGATGTCTGACCTTCATTTAAAGTTCAAGTATCACAAAAGTTGCGCAGATGTCTTCAGCTGTGCAATGAGCAGCATTGAACATGCAAAAGACCATGGCCTCAAGGTCAGGTTTGCAGCAGAGGATGGCACAAGGACCGATGTGGAAACTCTCAAAAAAGCATTCATTGCAGCTGAAGAATATAAGGTAGACTATGTCAGTATCGCAGATACTATCGGCATTTTAAGCCCTGCAACAACTCATTATCTCGTGTCTGAGATAAATAAAGTTGTTAATACACCTATCTGCATCCATTGCCACGATGACCTAGGAATGGCAACTGCAAATACACTTGTAGCTGCAGAAGCCGGTGCAAAACAGTTGCATACAACGGTCAATGGTATTGGCGAACGAGCAGGCAATGCATCCCTTGAAGAGTTACTTGTTGCATTAAGGGTGCAACATGGTATTGAAAGATATGATACTACGAAACTTACAGGGATCTCAAATAAGCTCCAGGAATATTCAGGATTACCAATTGCTGTAAATAAGTCCGTAGTTGGCAAGCATGCTTTTACACATGAATCCGGAATTCATGTAATGGCCATTCTGGAAGAACCGCGGACCTATGAACTTTTTAGTCCTGAAATGGTAGGCGGAAAGCGCAACCTCATAGTAGGCAAACACACCGGGAAAAAGGCACTAAAAGGAATAGTCGAAGATCTTGGCTATAACTTAGAAAATGATGAGCTCTGCGACCTTATTCTTAAAGTAAAGAACTGTACAGAGGTTAAAAAAGGATTATCTCGTGAAAGGCTGGAAACCCTTATTCAAACTGTCCAATCCCACCAGCGATGAATGGGTTCAATATTTTTCAGAATAGAGATCGAAGTTTAAAATATGTATTAAAAACTGCATGTAAGATTATTTGCATGCAGAACATCTATTCTAATAGGTTTTTATGGAACTTTAAGTTGATGTGAATCTTTTTTGCTTTATATTTTCAGCCTCTTCCTCATCGTAATAGTTCATCTGGTTGTTATTAAGTATTACGACATAGTCGGACGAATTTCGTAAAGCTGTTGAGAATCCGGGTTCAACACCAAAGATAATAGTCTCCTTCCCATGTTCGTTGGCCTTACTTAGAAGTGGTTTGAAATCAGCATCCCTTGTTACCAGTGCAATAGTATCAATTGTAGGGTTGTAAACAAGTTCCATTCCTTCCACTGCAAGACGTACATCAACATCACTGGAGCATATGATAGGTTCGAACCCATTGTTCTCTATTGCCTCTACAAGTTTGTCCGAGGCATACTGGTTCAGGAATACCCTGCCTATCTTGACATTGCCATATTCTTTTAATACATCGCGTATTTCTTCAAGATTTACATTAAATTCCTTGCGTAGTACATTCGGCCCATCTACAAGGAGCCCTATGCGCCTCCTGTCAGTTTCCTTTTTTGTACTAAGATATTTGACAATGGAACCAAATCCAGTTTTAACGTTCTGCATGCTTCCCTCAATTTAATTATTAATATAATAAATTCTCTAATAGATTATAATGATTATGTCGGTCGAGTATTGTATTATCCATGAACTTGGACCACACCCGGATTACAAGTGATCGATACAAATTGCAATATGTCCCTCCATCCCTTACTTTTAAGAAATGAGCAACTATTATTTAGTATCTCCGCTTGATAGTATTAGCTTTACAAAAGAGAAAACGGAAATATGTAGCTGTTAACGGTTACCAATCTGGAAAATAATGATGATTATAATGATGGCAACATATTTATTAAAAGAAATCATATTTTATATAGCATATTTAACACATTTTTTAGCAGGAAATGCTATATAGCGATCAAGACTCGCTACAATTAATTAAAGGTGAGTATAAATTGACAAAAGATTTGCCTAAAATACTGGTCGTAGATGATGAAAGTACAAATCTTGAAGTGATGGAAGCTTATCTTTCAAGTGACTATGAGATTGTTATGGCCACTAGTGGTAAAGAAGCATTAGAACAGGTCAAGCAATTCCAACCTGACATTATACTCCTTGATATCCTTATGCCGATCATGGATGGTTTCCAAACCTGTAAGTTGCTCAAAACCGACGAAGAAACAAAATTTATCCCCATAATCCTTGTTACAGCCCTGTCTGAAAAAGAGGACAGAATAAAGGGCATTGAAGCAGGGGCAGATGAATTTCTCACCAAACCCATTAACATACTTGAACTTAAAAGCAGGATAAGGTCCTTGCTAAAGTTAAAGAACCAGCACGACCTGTTACTTGAAGAAAGGAACACAGCACAGAAGTATCTCAACATAGCAGGCGTTCTAATACTTGTCCTTGATAATGATCAAAACATCATCGAAATTAATAAAAAGGGCACCAATGTGCTTGAATGTACCAAAGAAGAGATAATTGGCCTTAATTGGTACGACAATTTTGTTCCTGAAAAGTACCGAAACGAATCAAAAGAACGCTTCAATGATCTTGTAACAAATTTGAGCAGAGATGCAGATAATATTCGTGAGAAAACTATACTCACGAGAAAAGGGAATGAAAAAATACTTTCCTGGAGTGCCATAAAGTTAAAAGATAAAGATGGGAAGACTTATGGAATCCTTTGTTCAGGTGAAGATATAACATTACGTAAAAATGTAGAAAATAATCTTAAAAAAACGAATGAGCATTTGGATCTGCTTATTAAGATGTCACCAATTGCTACAATTGTCATTAATGAAGAAAACAAGATCCTGAAAGCTAATAAAAGTGTAGCTGAACTTTTAGGTTTTGATGTTACTGATATGCTTGACATATCAATGTCAAAGCTTGTTTGTGACAAACATAAAATAGAGTTCACTGATAAAAAAGATTATACATTAGGATTTTTAAAGAAAGATGGAAAATCTATCGACCTAAATACATCCACATCCCTTATCACAAAAAATGATGATGAAAAAGAATTGATCATCAACCTCCAGAACATATCAGAATTACGTGGTCTTTTGATCGACCCTTCACTGGAAAAACCTTCACTTGAAGAAACCGGAGATATAAGCGACCTGCCCAAACTTGAATCCGGATATACATATATCCAGCATGAAGATGACAACATGGGCACATATGAAATCTTTTCAAAGATGGTTAAGCAAGGTAATCCGGGTCTTTGTATAACAAGAAAAAATCCTGCAAAGATCAGGGAAAAATACAATATCCAAAAAACACCAATCGTCTGGCTTACAAAAAACAAAAACTCAGAATCCCCATCCATTGCACCTTCCGAGATATTCAAACTTCATCCAACAATTGAAAATTTTATGAAAAAAGCACATGATGGGATCATACTAGTTGATGGACTGGAATACCTTATCCTTGAGAATGATTTTAAGTCTGTGGTTAAGTTCATTGAGCAAACCAATGACAGCATAATGGTATCAGATTCCAGATTGATCTTCAATATTGATTCGAATATCTTCGAGCCAAAGGAGTACCACCTACTAAAGAGATGGATGAAACCGTTAAAGGAAGAAATTTAAACCGGTAAAAGGTTACAAAATGGAAGCTGAAATATCATATGCTATCGATTTACCCCAAGTTGTAAACAGCATGAATGCCCCGGTTTTTTCATGGGAACATGGTGTTGTTAACTTTACAGATAATGAGATATGGTTCCCTACGGAAACCAGCTGGAAAGTAATACCACTCAGATCAGTAGAAAACGTAGGCATTGATATCTCACCAGCGGTTATCAATAATATCCGTAAAGAAAGTGGATATTTAGATGAGTTGATGGTGAACTACAAGAAAAGCTCGTTATTTGGTTCTTCACACATAAGACATTCAATGATCCTGGCAGGTAATCCACAAGATCTTGCACAAATAAAGGATCATTTAATTGAAAAGGTAGGTTTAAGAGTTAATACTAGTTTTGAGGGGCTAAAAGAAGAAGAAATAAAGCTTTTGAACTTGCTGGCAACCGGAACAAAGGATATTAATCGTTATTTACCACTGATATCTGATGACAGGAACATACTTCAACGTGCTTTTGAGACGCTTAAAAGAAGAGATCTTGTTGATGAATCTGCAAGAATAACACAACAAGGTCAATACTATCTTGAGAAGAAAAAAGGAACATCTGATCCTTCCATTGAAAAACCTGTTCATTTTGAACTGGAACCAAAAATCGAAACTCAGACAGCATCCAATGGCCTAAAACCAAAGGACACCATGGTTCAATTCACAAAGAAATACGAATATTCCTTTACATCGGGTTCCGTATTTCTGGAAGACCTCTGGCGTTACATAATGGTACCGGAAATAAAAGACATAGGTCTGAAAGTCTCAAATATAAACAAACCATATATTCACATACAAACCAGATCTGGCACATCAATTGATATTGAATGCGAAAACTCACAGGCAATACTTGCATTAGAAAGGATATTTAATGAAAAGGAAAACATTCAGATCCGATTATTGGCATGCCTTTATCTGAATATCAGAGAAGATTATAATATAGCAAATACATTGTATTTTGAACCGAAATACCTTAATTCACAATTAAACGAGTTAATTGCTAACCGACTTATTGAAACAGACAAGACCCTATCAAATAATGGTTTTGAGAATATCAGACATAGCCTGAACTTTGAAAGAAGCGTTAGTTTGGAACATTTCAAAAGGACTTTACAATAACAATGAATTAAACTGCATAAGTCTGAGAAATATTATCAACAGAATACGATACAACAAATGGTGGTATTAGTGAGATTTATAGATACAATTCAAGGCCTTGATGACATATTTGAAAACGACATACCAAAAGGAAGTGTAGTTCTAATAACTGGCCCACCAGGAAGCCTCAAATCAGGACTAACCTTCTCTATAATTTCCAAATATCTTGAGAAAAGCAGTGAATTTGGAATATACGTAACCCTTGAACAAAATAAGCGAAGCCACCTTGAGAATATGAAAAGTATGGGAATAGAACTTTCGGAAAATCTAACCATATCAGACTTTACTGATTACAGACTCCAGTATGATGAATTTTCAGGAGATCTGTTAAACCTTATAGAAACAAATATCGTTCAGTACAAGCATAAATTGGGAGATAAATTTACTTGTTTAACACTGGATTCACTGGGAGCACTTTACTCCCTGATGGATGTCGAACCACGCCTTATGAGAAAAAGGCTCTATCACCTATTAGAACCACTAAGAAGAGAGAACCTGACTACGTTCCTGATCCTGGAAATGGCTGATCCAAATGGACCTAACCATGACTTCGAGGGTTATCTTGCAGATGGGATAATCGAACTGGGAGTTCATACAAAAGATGATAGTACAAATCGCTTCATAAGAGTTAAAAAAATGCGTGCATCCGCCCATAGTATGGACCCATATATCCTCACAGTTTCAGACGATGGACTGCAAATATACAGAGGAACTATTTTCTGATCGATTAGCTTATACCAAAATCAACTCATTTCTAAAAAATAAAATAATTTAATTTTTATTGTTTTTTATTGATTATATTGCATTTATTTTTCATTCATTATTCTTATCTACAAGTTCTGCATCCTCAATCACAACATTTGCAGTATACTCATCACGTTCGACAAGTCTGAACTTATTTATCTTTATCTTTTTCGTGAACATCGGAGCATCGGTAACAAAGCTCTCAAACTCGCCACCCTCACCTGCAATGTTCAGACCGATCTTCTCATTGAGCTTCACAAGCTTATCCACATCACTGCTAAATATGATCTTACCAACCCAGTTGCTGTTCAGACCATATGCTGCAATACTACTGAAGATGAACTCAAATCCCTTTTCCAGCAGCTCTCTCATTTCCTGCTCCTGATCGATGTGCCATAATGGAGAGAATGACTCAAGACCAAGTTCATTGCAGATCTTCTCTATCCGGTCCTTCTGGTAATTGGAATATAGTGCACCGGTCACAATACCCTCAATTCCATATTCATCCTGAGCCTGTATGATCGCATTCTTAAGATCTTCAAGCTCAAGTTCCTTCTCACCCTGAGTGAAGGTTTCCAATAAAGGCAATCCCATAGCTTCGGCCTGCAGTCGTGCAAGATCGATATTGGGAGTATGGAACATATATGAATCAGGATTCCTGCTCTTGATAGTGATCAGGCATTCGATAGAATAACCCCTCTCCTGCATAATATGCAATGCATAGTTCGAATCTTTTCCTGAACTAAAAAGAACACCCAGTTTCACTTTATCATTCTCCTTCAAAACTATTGATATAATCGGTCTTTTTGCTAAAACCTGCTTTCTTTGATAATTTTGCCAACGCTTTGTCAAAGCGGCTTCCATATTGGGCAGCCTTCTTGCTGCGCTTTGTGATCATCTCCGGAAGCCCGAGTTCCTCGCCGACCCTGCGTAGGACCACTTTGTTCATGCCATCACACATTTTGAACTTTTCCGGGATAGACAGGGAATACTCTACGAACCCCTCATCAAGATATGGAAGACGCAGGGTTATCCCTGTAAACGAAGCAACAGTGTCATCCCTGTATGTATTAACCTCATGCATCTCAAGAATATCCTTCCGACAATCCAGATTAATATTCCCGGATCGTTTGTAGCGGTTGTATCCAGCAAAGAGCTCATCTGCGCCGGCACCTGCAAAAAGGACATTGATGCCATCCTTCTTCGCTGCAACACTCGCAGCATACATGGTCATGGCAACACCGGTCTTTGGGACACTGGCATCCTCGATCAGAGGTACTACTACCTTAAGGTATTCTTCAACTGTGCCAAGGTCGATCTCATGGACCTTCAGTTTAAATCCAAGTTCTCCGGCTATCCTTTTAGCACAGATGACATCCGGTGAGGAAGTCTCACCGGAGAGTCCAACAGAATAACAGGTCACAGAAACACCTTTTGCTTCGGCTACATCCTTGCAGATGGAAGCCAGGATAGTAGAATCGATCCCTGCCGAGAACATAACACCAAAGTCCTCATCAGGAACACGTACTGAAACTGCATCTATCAGTAATTTTAGTAATTCGTCGCGAACATCATCCTCCGACCCCCCAACCTCAACTGGCTCGGAAAGGAATTCACGACCATGCACCATAATTGTGTTTTCCTCGAGATCATAGCATAATAATTGCCGGGGAGAAAGTTCCTTTACATCCATGTAACCTGCATTTTCAAGGAATTTTTTCTCAGAGGCAAAAGCAAGCCCACTGGAAAGATCATACCAAAGAGGTTTAACACCTATGAGATCCCTGCCGAGATAGACTTTCCCATATGCCTTACAGGCAAATGCATAAACACCACGTAGCTGACGAAGTGATGTGTCAAGAAAAGATAGGACCTCCAATTCATTTAACTTATCATTATATGCTTTTTTAAGCAAATTATGAATGAACAAAGCAAGAAGATCAGCATCATTACTGATAGCATCAGCAACAGCCTTTTCATAATTATCAGATAGGTCTTCCCTGTTATAAAGATCAACATCACAAATAGTTATAACATCCTTCACAGGTGATGAAAGATCTATCATTGAAGGAGGAGTCGAGGAAGTCATTGCAGGATCAAAGAAAGTTATCATGGAACCATCAGAAGAGATATCAGGGACCTCAGATACGGATGGGGAAACAAGGACTTCATCTTTTGTGTAGATGAGCGCATCATAGCATCCGCGCTTTTCCATCTCACTTAAAATAGCACTGGAATCGATCCCTTTTCCTGTGTTAAAATAACCTGCTATCCTGCCCATTATTTGAAAGAACCTGTCAACCATATATCTATGTATCGGATATATTTAAAAGATCGAAGAAAAAAGAAAGGACACACTCCCGTAGAAGCTATGCGTGAGGCAAGTAAGAAGACCGGAAAAGCGATCATTACCTCAGGCCTGACAACGCTCTTTGGATTTTCAGCATTGATAGCCCCCCCATTCTCGATGAACAGTAACTTTGGCATTGTCACTGTGATCAACGTTGCACTTGCACTCCTTGTCATATCCATCGCATTCCCCCAGTACTCGTCTACATTGACACCTGGAGAGACAGAAGACATGGAACACAATTCATAAAACAAACGAAGTATATTGACCACTGAATATATATTCTAAGCCTGCCCTATTAATTTGAAAGATACCGGAAAATGAAAGTATACCAATTGATATTTGGCATATCTAAAAACAGGTGAATTTTTATATCTTTATTCAAAAATAAAGGTGGAGTCGTATTTGATGGAAGAGAAGGAAAGAACAATAGAAGCACTGTTCAATCTTGGCTTCCATGCAGAATATCCGGAAGAAAAAGTAGAGTACTATTCTGCAATTCTTGAATCTGATTCCAGAAATCCTCATTTGTGGAATGAAGAAGCTTTGGCACTTGTGTGGACAAATACCGGGATCGCTTACTGTGACCTCAGCGAATATAAGAAAGCTGTTTACTGTTTTGAAAAAGCATTAGAACTTGATCCCCGTAATCCAGATATATGGTACAACAAAGGAATTGCACATTCCTACCTCGGTTACCATAAAGAATCGATAGAATCCTATACAAAAGCCCTCGAGATCAACCCTAAATACGATAATGCATGGATAAACAAAGGAATGCTCCATGACATATTAGGAGAGTATGATGAGGCCATCAGAAGCTATGAGCATGTTCATGTTACAATGGAACTTGATCCAAAATATGCCCTTACATGGAATAAGAAAGGCGTTGCATATTCCCACCTTGGCAAGTATGATGAAGCCATTACCTGCTTTGCAAAAGTTCTCAATGTGGACCCGGAATATGAAGAAGCGAAGAACAATATGGCAAATGCAATGAATAAGCTCAAGAACGTTACTGAACACGATTTATAATTAACTTTAACAAGTACTTTCATTAATAATGTAACCCCATAGACAGAACTTGATAGCAAGAGGGATCAATTATTTTCAATGAACTAAAAGACACTATCAGAATCTCGGTTTTGCCGCTTGCAAAGAACATTCCGATCTCGCCAAATATCCTAACCATCATAGGACTGCTTATCAGTGGCATTGCAGCCCTTGAGTTTGCCATAGGTGAACTTATCATGGGTGCGGCCTTCATTATGCTAAGTGGTATCTTTGATGTTCTTGATGGCGCAGTTGCAAGGGCTTCAGGCAACATAACACCATTTGGAGGCGTATTGGACTCGGTATGTGACAGATATGCAGATGCTATCATTTTTGCAGGCATCATTTACGGCTCCGTTAATGGAAGCATCCATCAGGCTACCTTGCTGCAGGCACCATTGTGGCTATGGTGCGTTCTCGCATTGATCGGCTCATACATGGTCAGTTACACACGCGCAAGAGCAGAGGCCGCAGGATCCACTTCGATGAACGTGGGAGTTGCAGAGAGGTCTGAAAGACTTATTATACTTATACTGGGTGCTATCACAGGATATATTTTAATTGCAGTAGCAATTATAGCAGTACTTGCACACTTCACTCTTGTACAAAGAATATGGAATGCAAAACAAACATTGTAATTTAAAAGTGTATGTTAAAGCGATATTTTTAATTGCTTGATAACCATTATACCCCTAATCACATTATAGCAAAAACAGAGGATCAAAATGCAATATCGTGCAGAAGTAACAATCGAGCTTAAACCGGGAATGCTCGACCCGGAAGGTACCACCATCAAAAGGGCATTGGAACACCTTGGATACCACACAAACGAACTGAGGACATCAAAGAGATACATCATTGACCTTGAGGAAGAATCCGCTGAAATGGCAGAGAAGAAGGTAGATGAGATGTGCCAGAAGCTTATCGCAAACCCGATCATCCACAATTATACCATAGACATGAGGGAAGCTTAAATGACAATAGCCATCATTGAGTTTGGTGGAAGTAATTGTAATCTTGATGTTCTGCACGTACTGGAAGATGTTGTTGGTGTAGATGCAGAACGTGTATGGTACAAGGAAACAGACCTTGACAGGTTCGAAGGTGCGATTATCCCCGGAGGATTCTCTTACGGTGACTACCTGCGCTCAGGTGCTATCGCATCACGCACACCCATCATTAATTCCGTAAAAAAGATAGCAGATGAGGGTAAGCCCATCATGGGAATTTGCAACGGTTTCCAGATACTGACCGAATCAGGACTCCTCAATGGTGCCCTGATGACCAACAAATATCCGAAATTCAGATGCGAATGGACAAATCTGCGAGTTGAGACCACAGACTCACCATTTACTTCCGCTTTCAAGGAAGGAGAGGTCATCCGCATACCCATCGCTCATATGGATGGTAACTTCTATGCTGATGAAGCAACCCTTTCAACCATGGAAGATGAAAAGCTTGTAACCTTCAGGTATGTTGACAAAGAAGGCCGTGTGACCGATGAGGTAAACCCTAACGGTTCACAGGAGAACATTGCAGGCATACTGAACGGAAAAAGGAATGTAATGGGCCTTATGCCTCATCCGGAAAGAGCAGCTGAATCAATCCTCGGCTCCAATGATGGTCTAAGAATGTTCCAGTCAATGGTAGAGTATATTAACAACAGGTAATATTACCTGAATATACTCAACTTTTTTTCTTTATATTCTTTAATTAAATCTTATATAGTAAACTCCTTCTAGTACAATCTGGCCTAGCGCAACTTATTCTAGCACAACCTAGCCCAACATAATTTATTCTAGTAAAATCTAGTCTAGTGCAACATATCATTGTCTAGCTTAACCCCAATACACTCCTGTTGGCCTAGATCGTCCCATCCCAGATTATCAGATCATCTTACTTTTCAACGATGTTCTGTGCAGTCTTCCAGGAATGCCTGACAATATCCGGAAGTGAACCGTGCTCATCATACCAGTCATTCAGGAACTTCTTGGTCTTTGGATCAGAGGGGTATCCGCTTCCAAAATCCACACCGATATCTTTTTTGAGCTCTTCAATAAGTTCATCACGCCTGACCTTCGCTACAATGGATGCTGCAGATACTATCGGGAAAAGATCATCGGCACCATGTTTTGAAACTATTTTCGGAGCCGTTATGTCAGGATGATTTTTCAAATAATTATCAAGAAGACGTTTACCAAAGCGTTCCTCCTTTACATCCGCTGCATCCACATAGATCTCGTCACCCGGAAGATTCTCGATCACATTTCCAAAACCAAGCACCATGATCTCGTTCATGGTCATCAGTTTGCGAAGCTCATCTATCTGGTCAGGGGAAACTTCAAAAACAAAATAGTCATCTGCATACTTCTTGATCTGGGACGCGAGATGCACTCTCTTTTTTGGCGACAGTTTCTTGGAATCGGCAACCCCGAGATTCTTAAGAGCATTACTTTTACTCTTATCAATTCTCACACCACCAATACACATCGGACCTATTACAGGACCTTTTCCAGCTTCATCAATTCCCACGATCTTCATTGAAATCTCCCATCATTGTAATTGCCCTGCTTGAACAGAACAACTACTCATACGAACAGGGTGAATATAAGATAACCGACAGTGATCATGACTATTGAGTGTTTCAGCCCTGAAAGCACATTACCTTCGCCCATTGCCCCTGCCATAAGCCCGGAGCTTAATCCCTGAAGAAGGGAAGCATGCATGAATAAACGAGTGTATGCATCAAGGTCGAAATTACCGAGGAATCCACCAGCCTGAGTTCCTGCTTCAGCCATTTTTTCACCGGCATTTGCCATCTCGGCCAGGAAGGTCGTGGAGATAACATAGATAACACCAACGAACACAAAGAACGCAATATAAATGATCACTATGTAGATCATCATGTTCATCGAACGCTCACGTTTCATAGACTGTTCTGATGCCGCATCGCGTGCTGCTACCAGAAGCACTTCACCCACATCACCACTTGATTCATTGGCTTTTGTAATAAGGGTCATAGAACGCGCTATAACATGGGTCCGAAGCCTGTTGGCAAACCTGATGAGAGCATCATTGACATTCATTCCCCAGAAGATGTCCTTCCAGATCTTGTGGATCTCTTTGCCAAGGCTTCCTTTACCGGAAGTTGCCATAAGTGTTATGGAATCACGAAGGGTCATTCCAGTCTCATTAGTGCTTGCAAGCTTTTTTAAGAAATCCGGAAAATTTTTCTCAAGACTTTTCTTCCTATGAGATTTGATCTCATGGAAAATAGCAAGAGGCACTATAACAAGGAAAAGACCAAGCACAACATAATCATCAATAAAAGCAACGATATCGGATGTTGTATACAGATCTCCTTTGTTCAGCAAGAACGGGATCAAAATAACCAGAAATGCAATTGGCAATGTAATAGCAAGCGTATAAAGAGGGTTATTTAAAAGCGGTTTGAGAGGATTCTGCAAGAAATCCCTAAATGATAATGATTTTTTTGACTTTGCAAGACCCTCATATAATGCTCTCTCCTGAACCTTTTCTTTAGTCTCATCTATAAGTTCTCCTGTTTCATTATATACAGGTTCAAGATATGATGGGACCTGAGGAATACCATGATCAAGAACTACTGTAGTAGGCAGGATCTCGGGTTCGCCACTCTCACTTGGAGTGATAATACTGATCATCACAACAAACATCAGTGAACCGATCGGCAGTACAGCATAAATAATAGCATACACCATGACATCCGACCCGGACCCCATTACTGCCATCATAACACCAAGTATGATGATAAAGAGAGGACCGGCAACGAATGCAGTAACGTAGGATTCTGACAGCAATGCCAGGGTCTCCAGGAATCCTTTCTGATCCACTATGGATTTTTGCAGGTACTGTTCAGACTTGTCCTGGAAATAACGTGGAATGCTTCCACCACTGTCAATGATGGTGAGAAGGTTCTGCATCAGGTCCTGAAACCTTTCTGAAGGAGTTATCTCGCTAATGTTAGAGATAGCAGTTCTAAGGTCGTGTCCGAAATAATCCATCTCACGCAGGATAGCATCTATTTCTTTTGAAACTTCACCATAAGTATCCTCTGAACGAGCCAATAGCCTGAATACCTCAATGATATTCATGCCACCCTTACAAAGAGCATACATGAAAGTTACAGCATAAGGCAAATGCCTATCGATGTCACCCTTACGTTCACCTGCCTTGAAACCGGGGTAAAGCATGAAAGATCCATAGGTGACACCTCCAATAATTGCAGCAAAAAGAACGGTTATCAAAAAACCGATGAATAGTGATTTAAATTGCAGTATCCAGGAAGTAGATGTACTGAACTCCAGATTTGTTATAGAGTCAGGAAGACCGACCAGATTCACAACAACATGCGAGAGGAAAAGGCCAAGAATAAGGCCAATTACACAACAAAATACTGAGTAGAAAATCGCATTTGAAACATACATCTCGTATGAAAGTGGAACACGTGCCTGGAAAAGTTGCACCTGAAGATGTTCATATTTTTCTTTCCTTGCCTTAATCCGATCACCGAGTAATGCAAAAGGGATCTTTTTAAAGATAGTGAAGTATTCAAAGAACCTTTCAAAAGTATCATTGTCCTTTTTTGGACCTCCGGACAACTTTCGTTTGAATCCACTCAGGAATGAATCTTTTTTACTCCCGGAAGAAAATGATGAGGGACTGTTTACCTCTGTTTCGATTGAAGGTTCAACATCCTGAAGACTACCATATTCCTCGACAGGATCGGGAACTTTTTCCTGCATTTGATCTTCATGAGATGTTTCCTGAGACATATCTTCTGTCACCTTACCACTCCAAAGAACGTTATAGCAGATCAAGTTCCTTCAAAACTTTTTCCGGCGTGGATTGATAAGCATTAATAATACCAGAGATCTGCTTAAAATCCTCAATATCATTATCCACCATATATTCCAGTATACGCTGCCGGTTTGCCAGTTCCCTGTTGACATCCATTGCACCCCAGCCTCTCCTCATACGGATATCCATCAAAGCTTTTGAATCACCTGTCCTGTTGAAGGTATCGGTCGAAGAATCCCACGCAAAAACATCATTGGTCCTGACATTTCGAGTATTTGGATCAATATCAATGATCTCTACAACTTTCAGATTCCTTCTGACACGCTTGCCCATGGAATAGGTCTGTGCCTGAATACACATTATGTCCAGAGCCTGTATCATATTACGCGGCACACTTATAGGCGGGTTCTCAAGCCTGTGGATAGCAGATGGAACTGAATCTGCATGCATTGTAGAGAAGGTAGTATGTCCTGTGGACATTGCCTGGAAAAGTGTCAGAGCTTCTTTACCACGAACTTCCCCGACAAGGAGATATTCCGGACGCTGACGTAATGCAGCCTTTAGAAGATCATACATATCCACAGAACCACGATCATCTGCGGTGAAGGAATCTCTGGTCATACCAGGGATCCAATTTGGATGAGGCAATTTCAATTCCCTTGTATCTTCAAGACTTATTATCTTAGCTTTTTCGGGGATAAACAGAGATACAGCATTCAGTGAAGAAGTCTTACCGGATGCAGTACCACCGGCATAGATCAGGCTCTTGTTATTCTCAATGCATAACCAAAGATATGCCATACATTCCGGAGAGAATGTTCCCCACTTCAGGAGGTCTACCGGAGTGATAGGATCCTCGCTGAACTTCCTGATAGTAAATGTACTACCATGGGTTGTAACACTGACACCAAGTGTCATCTGTATCCTTGAACCATCCGGCATAGTGGCATCAACCATCGGATCTGCCACTGAGATATGCTTACCACTCTTCTGTGCAAGCTGGATAATGAAAGAATCAAGTTCTTTTTCTTCAAAAATAATGTTAGTAGCAATATTCTGATAAGCACGGTGATAAAGGAAGATTGGCTTACTGTGACCATTACCGGAAACATCTTCTATTGAACTATCATTCATCAATGGATCGATCTTACCAAATTTGATGAAATCACGCTTAATGTAATAAAATACCTTCTCAAGCATTGCAGGAGTTATTTCGATAGCATAGTCCTTGATAATTTCACGGATCTCTTTTTCAAGCACTTCTTCCTTGTCTTCAGTTTCATCAATATCTTCTACCAGAAGCTCATTATGAAGACGGTCCTTTATTTCGGTCAGGAAGACCTGCTCAAAGTCAGACAGTGAAGGCTCGACCACATAATAGATATGATCATTTCGATCTTCATTGTAAAGAATTACAATAAAAACATACGGTTCAGAGGTCCAGTAACGTTCGATTTCTTCATAGCCCTCAACCCCTGTAAATTCGGAAAGGATGCCATGGACTTCCGGATCATAGGGTTCTACCTCTTCATTTTCTCTTCTGAAGAGGTTCTTTATTTTTTCCTTAAAGCCGATCTTTTCAGCAGAAACGGATTCCCCATCATCTGCAGGGACAGGGTCTTCCTGAAGATCTTCGGCAGAAATACCTCTTTCAGCATCAATGTTTTCGACTCCACCTTCTCCGAAAGCATCTGAAAGTTCCGGAACTTGTTCTTCCGGTTCGTTGCTCTCTTTCCCTACCGGTTCTCCGGCAAGATGAAGACCCTCCGGGCTCCCGTTATCCCCACTGCCGTCTTCTGTAAGTTCAATGTGCATTTTCGGGACAGTTTCTGTCGCACTTTGCTGCCTACCTGTAGATAATTCGAATTCTTCCGGGTCAATGCTAACAGGTTCAAAGCCCTCAGGATAACCACTTTTCGGTTTCCAGTCCTCCAGGTTGGACCTGAATTCTTTCTCAGGACGGCCAAAGTTCTCTGACCTTGGCAGAAGGACATTAAGATCCTCATCACCATTATCAAAACTGTTCCTTTCAGGATTAGCAAAACTATTTCTTGATCTGCTTCTTGGTGTTAAAATAACCGCTTCAAGGTCTTCTTCATTAATTTCATTACTATTGTGAAATTCGGATAGCTTGTCGCTAAGGTCCTCACCTTCATTAGCCTCATCAGAGTCTTTCCCTACGACAGTTTTATGATCAGCATCTTCAATGCCATTCAACTTGTCGCCATTCAGATTATCTTCTGCCTTTTTTGCCATTGTTACACCGCAAGAGGTCTGTGCATATGATAGCCACAGATGGTGTGACCTATTATCATAATGATAATTATCATTATCTATTATTAAACTTATTGCATTTAAATGAGTACATTACAAAGAAAATTGATGACAAATATTAAATCAAAAGCTACACATGTTCGTTCTATTATCGGTTCAAATTGCTAATGGTCATATAACATGACCACGGAGATATCCCACATGCCAATAATTACCTTACAATATGAGGATCTGGAATCACTCACACGTTCAGACAAGGACACGATCATTGACCGCGTACCAATGATAGGTGCAGACATCGAACGTATCGAAAAAGAATCCATAGACATTGAGTTCTTCCCTGACCGCCCTGACCTTTACAGTGTGGAAGGAGTGGCAAGAGCCATGCGCGGATTTATGAACATCGATATCGGGCTTTGTCAGTATGATGTGACACCATCAGACATTACGATAGAGCTTGATGATCAGATCGAAAATGTCCGCCCGGTACTTGGCTGTGCGGTTGTAAGGGGAATAAACTTCACATCCAGCTCCATTAAATCCCTGATGGACCTCCAGGAATCCCTACACTGGGGACTTGGAAGGAACAGGAAGAAAGTTTCCATCGGCGTTCACGACATGGCAAGTATCACCCCGCCATTCAAATATCAGGCTGTTGACCCGGATTACAAATTCGTACCTCTTGACTTTACAGAACCAATGACAATGGATGAGATCCTTGTGGAGCATCCAAAGGGAATACGCTTTGCCGACATCCTTGAAGGAATGGAAAAATACCCATTGATAACTGATTCAAAGGAAAATGTACTTTCATTCCCTCCAATCATCAATGGAACGCTTACAAGAGTAGAAGAAAGCACTACTGACCTGTTCATTGATGTGACCGGTCTGGGAGATGCAGTTTACACTGCACTTAACATCGTAGTGACCGCACTTGCAGAAAGAGGTGGCAAGGTCGAATCGGTGAAGATCATCCATCCGGATGGAACTGAAAAGATCACTCCTGACATGACAGCTCGCGACCTCAAACTTCCAAGATCAGAGATCGATTCGCTAATAGGCGTGGAACTTACTAATAAGGAGATAATCAACGAGCTGGAAAGAATGGGATTCGGTGCAAGCCTTTCTGATGACGGAGAGAACTTCGACATCATGGTCCCTTCCTACAGGGCAGATATATTGCACAATTTTGACGTGATCGAGGATATTGCCATCGGATATGGATTTGACAAGATCCAGAGCAAATTCCCAAAGAATGCCACCATAGGAAGCGCACATCCAATATCCCTTACCAGAGGAGCAATGCGTGAGATAATGGTAAGCCTGGGATATTCAGAGGTCATGCCTTTTACACTCACCAGCCAGAAAGTGCACTTTGAGTGGATGGGACGTGAAGAGACAGATGATGTTACATTCGTGCTTCACCCTATAAGCGAAGACCAGACAATGGTCCGCACAACCATATTACCAAACCTCATAGAGATATTCTCCCTGAACCAGCACCATGAGCTTCCACAGCGCATCTTTGAAGTAGGAGAAGTTGTTGTGAATGCAAAGAACAGGCTTCACCTTTCAGCGGCCTCCATCCATGCGCAGGCAAACTTCACCGAGATCAGGGAAGTCCTGGACGCTGTGATGAGGGAGAGAGATATTCAATACGAGGTCACCGAATCAACAGATCCTGCATTTATCGAAGGCAGGCGTGCTGACATCATTGTCGATGGTAAGAAGGTCGGTGTAATGGGAGAACTCTATCCGGGAGTTATTGTCAACTTTGGTCTTGGCCAGCCGATAGTTGCTTTTGAGATCGATATGACAGAATAAAATATAAGATAATAATATTTCAGACTTAAAATTAAATATCCCATAAATCTTCCCGGAAATATCCGGGAAATTTCTTTTTTAAATTATCTTATTTACCTGTTCAAGCATAAGAGCGGACATTAATCCAAATACATAGCCCGTATAATGCCCCAGACTGTTTACAATTCCTGTTTCATTTATGATGTTTTCTGGGATCAGTAATGGCAGACCCATCAGAAAATATGCAAGAACGAGATAAACAAGTCCGATATAGAGGAGAATAAAATTCGAGGAGCCGTGCTTTATGTTTGATCCACAAAATGAATGGAGTTTCAGGGAAATACAATCAAATAACGGACGATTGGCATAAGCAGTTACCAGTAAAAGTATAGATATTCCCATATACATGAAAATAGAGGTATTCAAATTAAAAAGCACCAGGAAAAGGTTCAAAAATATCAAAAAATAGATGAACTCGTGCCCTATGTTAGGACAATAATACTTTTTGCAATACCTGTAAAAAGCAAACATCAGGTAAGCTACCAGTGCACTTACAACTCCTGAATATCCCTGAACAGGGAATGGAAGGTCTATAAAATATATCATTGAAAATGAGACAATAAATGGAAGGACGAAAGAAAATAACAAAAATGATATGATGAAAAATTTCCTGTCGGTTTCAAAATTAATGATCAGGAACATGACGATCAGATAAAAGACCACATTCTCCATCAAATGAGAATATGAAGAATGGACATAGTTGGACAGAAAAAGTGTTTCGACCTTTGGATCCAATGGAAAGAGAATGAAATGATCGAGCTTCATATAATCAGGAAGGAAAAAGAACATCATCAAAAGAGATGGCATAAAAAGAAATAAAAGAAAAATATCCAGATCC
Source organism: Methanococcoides methylutens (assembly GCF_000765475.1). Classification (NCBI taxonomy): domain Archaea; kingdom Methanobacteriati; phylum Methanobacteriota; class Methanomicrobia; order Methanosarcinales; family Methanosarcinaceae; genus Methanococcoides; species Methanococcoides methylutens. The sequence continues at coordinate 211,690 of NZ_JRHO01000010.1, read as the reverse complement.
TTCCAGTTTACATTAAAAAAATGGAACTTACTGATCCCTTCTTTTAGTCCAATGCTCATAAATAGTAATGAGCTTCAAAACATTATAAGTTTTTGATAAGAACCTAAAAATTAAGTAGAGATCAAAAATGAAGTAAAAAATACGGGCCCGCCGCGATTCGAACGCGGGTCAATGGGTCTCTTCGCGGAATAATCCACTTCGAAGCCCATGAGGATGTCCTGGCTACCCTACGGGCCCATACAACTTAGAATTGCGTTGTATCATTGTGATGTTTCGTATTAAACCTTTCTATCATAGAAAGGAAAGCATTGAGCAAAATTTCAGGTTCTTGTCATCCTGACCTTACACATCACACTTCTTACCAGCCATATTCCCTAATCCCTCTTTCTCAGCCATATTTCCATACCTTCCACCCCCACAGCCATATTCCCTTATCTTTATTTACCAATAAGAGAGTATTGTAGCATCACTGCTATCAGCAGTAGCACTATACCGAGTATCTTACTGAAATACTGTTCAAAGAATAAACGAAGCTTATCATTCCGAAGATACATCAGCCTTGAACCTATCTGCCCACCTACCAATGCCGTAAATCCCATGGCAGCAAGAAGTGAAAGATCGATCTGTAAACTACCGATGTGTGAGAGAAATCCGGAAAGAGATGAGAAGAGAACTACTAATGCGGATGTTGCAGGTGCACTCTTAATTCCAAATCCCAGAAGCAACAAGACAGGAACCAGGAATGTACCGCCACCAATGCCCAGCATTCCTGCAACTGTTCCGATAAACAAGCCCAGAATGATACCGATAATAAAACGTGCTTTCCAGCTGGCCTTCGACCCACATTCCGAATGGCAGATTCTCTTTGAAAATATAACAATGAACCCTGCCAATGCAACTACCAGACTGAATATGCTTAATGTTGTAGTATCAGGAACAGATCGTGAAATAAAAGCTCCAAATGGTGCAGCTATTGCAGAGGATAATATAAAAGGTGCAGCCGTATGAAAATCCACCATCCTCTTTTTAATATAAGTGATCGATGCTGAAAAAGTGGTCACCACGTTTAACAACAGTGCAATTGCGATCGCTGTCAAAAGGTCCATCCCAAGCCAGTATAACAGAGGGACATATATGATCGCACCACCCATTCCAAGGAACGAGAAAAGGATGGAAAGGCAGAAAACAATTGCAATATAGAAAAGTAGCTCCATAAATGTATATCCACCGAAATTCTCAATCCTGTTTAAGGAAGATATTCCTGAACTTCTCGACATGCTCCCTGTTTCCAACCACGGCGATCGTATCGCCTACCTCCAGTATGAAGGAAGAAGGAAGAGAGACCGTCACTGAGCCTTTTCTTTCCACACCTATGATCTTGCAGTCAAATTTATTTACAAGATCAAGCTCTCCTAAACTATTACCAACCATACCGGAACCTTCCTTGAGCTGGAACTTTTCAATCTCGATACCTTCATAGAGGACGATCTCCTCATAAAGCTGATAGCATTCAGAACGGGAGCATTTGGATGTGATCTTGGCAAGCAACTGACCAGACACGATGGAAAGTGAAGCTACGTAATCCGCTCCGGCCTTGTATAGCTTATCAATGGAATTCACAGAATTTGCACGGGAGAAAATGATACAATCAGGCTTCAGACCGCGTGCCATAAGAGTTGCAAAGATAACTTCGGTATCAGTATTCAACGTAATGATCACCGTAGATGCCTTCTCAATACCTGCCTGCTTGAGAACAGCTTCATCAGTCCCATCACCAATGATGTGGTCAAAATTGACATTTGATAATGCAGCTTCATTTTTATCGACCACGATGAAATTAACATCATTGTCAACAAATACCTCAACTATACTTTTACCAACATCGCCATAGCCAAGTAAGATCAAATGTTCATTTGTTATCATCATGTTGCGCCCTTTAATCGGTCAATTTGCCTAATTTCTGAAGCTGTTCCTTGCTGCCTACTGCAAGAATGACAGTATTATCTTTTATCACATCACCGGGATGAATATTAAAAGTTAGCTGCCCACCTTTTCTTAAGCCTATGACAGTAGCTCCGGTCTTTTCATTAATAGTAGACTGTGCCAGAGTTTTTCCGATCAATTCACTTTTTGAGTATACAGGAAACTCTACGATGCTACACCCATCAAAGAACTCAGTAGTACCAAAAAGTACGCCAAGGAAGGGATCAACTGCCTTTTTTGCAAAGAACCTGCCCAGTACAAGTTTTGGTGATATGACACGATCAGCACCAGCATATTTCAGGTATTTTATCTTTGAAGCATCTTCTGCCACAGCAATAACCTTGACATCACTAACTTTTCGAGCAGTTAGAACAATATTCGCATTTTCATTATCTGACTGGTTAGCAATGAGAAAGCGGGCAGAATTTATGTTAGCATTCTCAAGAGTGACCTCATCGCTTGGATCACCATACATGCAGGGAATGTTATTCCTGGATAACATTCGCAGAGCATCTTCATCTTCTGATACAATAACAAAACTTGTATTTTGCTCCTGGAACTCCTCCACCAGGGTCTCCACAAGTGCATTATACCCACAGACAATTATGTGATCCGAATATTTTTTCGGAACCTTGACAGCAAGAGGAAGTTTCATCGTTTTCTCGAACCAGGGAGTGATGACAAGTGTGATCAAAATTCCAAAGAACAAAGGAATACCTGAGAGCATGACTATAATGGAAAAGATCTTACCGATCATCGAATGGAAGACAATATCACCATAACCAACTGTAGTTACGGAAGCCATAACCCAATAGATGGAATTTGCCAGATTGGCATATTCATGCTGTCCCTCATATTCCATCAGATTTATGAAAAGCACCATATAAAGCAAAACGACAAAGATCGACATTGCAATATAAGCTGCAATCGACGAACTCAAGAACTTTGGATATCTCATCTCGCGACCTCTTAGATTCCCACGTTTTGTTGTATCATAGTACTTTCATAATGCTTTCATATCAATTCATAATTGATCCCTTGATGCCTTCCAAACTGTTGTAACCATCAGAACCCATGTACGATATATGGTCCGAATATCATGAACAGGAAGGATATGAGGATCACAAATGTGAAAGTTGCGGCTATGGCTGCTGATATCTCTGTTGCCCTTCCCTCATCCGATACGAGCCTGCCAACAAAGGACCTGAGATAGTCCTTGAACACATGACCACCATCTAATGGAACTGCCGGAAGACAGTTGAAAAGGCCAACATAGAAATTAAGCCAACCGACCCATAGCAAAGTATTGGCGATCCAGAACACACCGATACCCAGAGGTTCACCCCACCCAACAGGATGGTAGAACTGGGCAAGTGTGCCACTAAATCCAGGGAAGCCTTCACCAGCAAAACCCACGATAGGAAGTCCCAGAAGAATGATCCAGCCGACAAAACCTGTCATCAATGAAGGTATTGACTGCAGGGCTTCAAGGTAGGCCTTTGCAGGGAACTCACCCACAGTAAGGCCAAGAGAGGTTATCTCCAGTCCATTATAATAAACACCAAGGAAACCTTTCTCAGAAGCAGCATCCTGACCCGGAGCCAGCTCTACTTCAAAGAAAGCAGAGGATGCTTCTTCCACAGGACCATCGCCCACCAGAGCCTCTATCATGATCGTCTGACCGGCCTTTGTTGAGCTCATGAAATCTACGAAGTCATCTGATGAATTTATTGGAGTTCCATCAATGTTAATGATAAGCATTCCTTTCTCGATCCCCGCTGCTTCAGCGGGCGAATCCGGAACAATATTGTTTATAAAGACCCCATTGGCTTCCTGTAGGCCGGGTTCTGCCACCTGAACATCATAGGCCGAGACCACCCGGTCTTTGGCAGCATGCACCTCCACCACAGTACCAGGTTCAATATTATCCATATAAAGCAGAATATCGTTCACGTTCGCAACCGGAGTATCATCAATCTGGGTGATGACCATGTTATCCTGAAGTCCTGCAATATCTGCTGAAGAATCAGGTGTAACACTAACTATCATAGCATCACCAAGAGGTGATATCGCTCCAAGGACAGGACCGAACAAAAGTATTAATGCAATTGCTGCAACCACAAAATTGGACATAACCCCGGCGGCCAGTATCCGTGCCCTTTGTTCTCTTGTGGCCACTTTGCCATTATCTGGCTTTTTATCTATACCCAGAACCTTCCTCTCGATAGGACCATCGGTGGAACTTGTGATCTTATCAGTATCAGCTTCCCCCCTTACCCCGAAAAGCTCTTCCTCATCCGGTTCGGCAAAGCCTCCGATAGGAACTATAGCAAGCAGAATACCCATGGACTTGACCCTGATGCCTTCTACCCTACACAGGATCGCATGTGAGAACTCATGTACTACAAGTGTTACCAGCAAAGCAATAATACCCCAGGAAAGAGGTATGAACTCATTTACACCCGGTATTAGGAAAATGTTCCTTGCCTCATTGAACTTACCCGGTTCAGGAAGTGTATTATCCCCAATGGAAGACAGCATGGCAACATCTGATACAACTATAATGAGGAACATGGCGAACATGCCAATGAACATAAGGATTATGCCAATATTCGCAAATAACTTCCACGCATTTTTAGGCTTTGCAAGGAAGTCCAACAGTTTCTGGCCCCTGAGAGTCCTTATCATAAGTACAGGACCATAGGTAGAGATGTTATATCGCTCAAGTATGCCTTTTTTATCAAGGATCGATACAATGACCCAGTACAAAAGGAAAAAGGCAATTAAAATTCTGGTTTCTATCAAATGAATTCTCCGGGATTATATGTCTGGAATAAGACCATGCATTTTCAACTAATCTGGTATCTGTTTGTATAAAAGATATGCCATTAAGACATGAGTGTTATTCAGGTCCTCTCAAAGCATATCAGATGAAAAAGCACCGAACTGCTGGGCGAAGTTCAATTGATCTACCTCTTCCCAGTCCTCAGCGATCAGGCTGTTTTCTATACGTGTGATCGTGATACCGGTAAATGTAACCGGCTTGTGTGTGGGTGGAACTCCCTGGAAATCAGCCAGATGCGTACCACTGGCAGTCCACCTGGTTACAACTTTGTCACCTTCAGCAATAACATCATTAACAACAAAATGAAGATCGGGAAGAGCCTTGTGGATGGATTCCATGAAATCCATAAGAGACTCAAGATCCAGTGTCTCACCGCCAAAATGCATTCGATAGTCAGGGCTGCACCTATCCACCAATTGTTTTGGATGCCAACCACGATCTGAAATACCCAGAACCATTTCTTTGTTCTTTTCTTCGATCCTGCGCGGGTCAAAGGATGCACCATTTTCAGGTATATCTGTCGTCATCATTAGATTACAATTACTTACTCTTTAATAAGTATATTTCAAAGAAAAGCATATTTGTCGCAAATATAGCAGTTCCACTCAAATTAAAAAGGCATATGCGACTGAACGATAGATAAGTTTATAACAAATACTGCTATTTCTGGTAACGTATTTCTCAAATGCGGGAGTAACCAAGTGGCCAACGGTGGCAGACTCAAGATCTGCTCGTGTAGACGTTCGGGGGTTCGAATCCCTTCTCCCGCACCATTTAAGGTGATCTTTTTTGACTGGCAAGATAACTTATGATGCTGTAGTTAAGGCCACAATTGACACAATCAAAGAAGCTGAGACTCTTCTTCCCGATGATGTTATAAAGGCTCTTGAAACAGCAAAAAAAAATGAATCAAGCGACGTTGCAAGATCGCAGATAGAAGCGATCCTTAAGAACATTGAAATTGCAGGTAACAACAGCATTCCACTCTGCCAGGATACAGGCATACTTATTTTTTATGTCGACATAGGCAGGGACCTGCACATTGATTTTGACCTTAAGGGAGCGATACTTGAAGCTACCAGGATAGCAACCCAACAGGTCCCATTGCGTCCAAATGCTGTAGATCCACTTACTCGAAACAACAGCAGTGACAATACAGGCGAAGGCCTTCCCGATATCAAATATGACTTTGTGGAAGGAGAGCAGCTGAAGATAACAGTAGCCCCAAAAGGTGCAGGTTCCGAGAACATGAGCGTTCTGAAGATGATGAATCCCACCGAACTTAAGAGCATTGATAACTTCATTGTTGAAACCGTGCTCAATGCCGGAGGGAGACCATGCCCGCCTGTTATAGTAGGTGTCGGTATCGGAGGTTCTTTCGACAAAGCTGCAAGGCTTGCTAAATCCTCACTTTTACGAACCGTAGATGACATGAATGATGAAGAGAAGGCAGTCCTTTCCAGGATCAATTCACTGGGGATCGGTCCAATGGGCCTTGGCGGCGATACCACTGCCCTTGCAGTATATCTTAACACATCACACTGCCACACAGCATCCCTGCCTGTAGCTATTAATATCCAGTGCTGGGCAAACCGCCATGCTTCCGTCACACTTGGAGGTGATGAATAATGGAATACCATCTAAAAACACCTCTTAAGAAGGAAGACGTCGAACAACTCGATGCCGGCGATATTGTCTACCTCACAGGAACTGTCCTGACAGCCCGCGATGAAGCACATGCACGCATCCTTGAAATGCATGAGGAAGGCCTAGAGCTACCTTTTGAACTGGAAGGTGCAGCCATTTACCACTGTGGACCCCTGATGCAGCAGATAGAAAGAAAATGGAGTGTCGTTGCAGCCGGGCCTACAACAAGCGACAGGATGTCAAAGATGACACCGGACCTTCTGGAGCGCTTCAACGTCCGTGCCCTTGTAGGAAAGGGTGGTATGAACAACGTGGCTGAAAGCCTGAAAGGGAAATGCATCTACCTGGCTTACACCGGTGGATGTGCAGCACTTGCAGCAGGTTCCATAAAGAATGTACCGCAAGTTCACTGGCTGGACCTTGGAATGCCTGAAGCAGTATGGGAACTTGAAGTCGTTGAGTTCGGCCCCCTAATTGTCGGTATTGACACAAAAGGAAATGACCTTTTCACGTCTATAAAAGAAAGAGCGAGAGAGTCCTTTTTAAATAAGTGAACCCTCCCCAGTTATTTTTTTACTATATATTATTTATTTTTAGATTATATTCTTACTTCTTTGTTTATTGGTTTAGCTACAAGCATCTTTTCATCATAGGATCAGGAAGCATACCCAGCCTATAAAGGTCATTACAAATGAGTGCTTCAGACCTCCTGAAAGGCGATTTTCTCCCAATTGTCCTGCAACCAGACCACTCATGAATCCCTGTAGCAAACATGCGTGGAAAAGGGTACGTATGAAAGCATCAGGATCGAAACCTCCAATAAAGGAACCTCCAGCAGATGCACCTGCCACAGCCTGACTTGCTTCGTACATTGTCGGAACAAAGCGAGTTGTCAGCATCAATATAACAAAGATGAACACAAAGAAAGCAATGTAGCTTATCACTACGTAAACAGCCATGTTACCACGACGTTCCCTCTCAAGTGTCTTTATTTCGCTTGCATCCCTGGCAGCAGCTTCAAGTACAAATGACACGCGACCTCCCGCACGGCTTGCCTGAGTGATCAGAGCTACAGCACGTGATATAAGGGGAGTGTTCATTCTTTTTGCGAAGTATTCGATGGTTTCCTCAAAGGAAATACCCCAGGAGACAGATGCATCCATTTTCTTGATCTCATCCGTCATTTCACCATATTCACCCTTTGCAACAGTACCTAGTGCTGCAGGGAGAGTAAGGCCCGCCCTGCTCATTTCCGCAATATCACGCAGGAAATTTGGCATGTACTCTTCGACCTTGTTGACAAATTTATGCTTCCTGTAATAGGTTATTGCTGGCGGGATGATAAATATCCACACCGAAAATAAGATCACATGATCAATAGTTGGCGTTCCCCAGGTGAACGAAAATCCCACCAGCATGAACAAAAGAGCGGCGGGGCCACTGAATAACATAGCATAATAAGGATATCTATAAAATGCATCTTTCGGATCCTTAAGGAATTCCTTCAAGCGAATGTTCTTTCTTGAATCTCCAAGCCTTAAATCAATGACATATTGTTCAATTCTACTAAGTTCCAACTCATCCATTTCCGGGATCTCAGCTTCATGAATTACAATAGGTTCACCGTTTGAACCAAACTCATTGGCTTCGGCAAAATCACCGACTTCTGCAAGCTCATCAGCTTCGGCAAGCTCATCGGATTCAGCAAGCTCATCAGCTTCGGCAAGCTCATCAGCTTCGGCAAGCTCATCAGCTTCGGCAAGCTCACCAGCTTCAGCAAGCTCATCAGCTTCGGCAAGCTCATCGGATTCAGCAAGCTCATCAGCTTCGGCAAGCTCATCAGCTTCGGCAAGCTCATCAGCTTCGACAATCTCACCAGCTTCAGCAACCCCATCAGTTTCAGCAACCCCATCAGTTTCAGCAATATCATGAGATCCAGTGTTCTCTACATCCTTCATTTTCTCACTCCTCCGGTGTTATTGCACTGACAAGAACTATGAACATAAGAGTTCCAATTGGGATTAGACCATATACCATCAGATAAAGGAACATAAAGTCTGCTCCACCCATCAATGCTACGATCGATATTACTACTATCAGGAAAAGAGGACCTGCTACAAATGCAGTAACATATGTTTCACCCATAAGACCAAGCGTCTCAAGGAATTCCTTTTGTCTTTGCCTGTTATCGATAAGATATTGATCGGCCTTGATCTTAAAGTAAGGCTCCAGATCACCACCTGATGTTACAACGGTAATTGAACCCTGCAGGAATTCCTGCATCATTGGAGAAGGAGTAGAGGCTGCGAGGTTCTTCATTGCACTCACAAGGTTATACCCCAATACTTCAAGGTCACGCACAAGATATCTTGCTTCCACAGCAACTTCGCCATAGATCTCATTGGACGCAAGGGAACGGAACAGATCTACCGGAAGAACCCCTGCCCCGGACATGGCAGACATATAATTGATACCATAGGGAAGCATCTGTTCTATCTTTCGCTTTCGATCAGATGCCACAATCGCCGGATATAATATGGCAAAATAATAGATACTGCTGAAACAGAGAACTGCAAATCCAATACCTCCGAACACGCGCAGTGCAAGGAGCTTATAAGCAGCATATTTTGCGGTCCATACAGGGAAACCAAGTGCAATTCCAGAGATATCAGGAAGTGGAATTATGGCCAGAAGCGCATTGAACAGGATAGACATTAACAAAGTACTCAGGATTGCCATTAGAAGGACACCTGAAAGGTACCTGTCATAGCCTATGTTGATCCTGCTTTTCATAAGGTTTTTTCTAAGTGAGAAATACTTTGAACGTTTGTTCACATAGTGTTTCCCAAATATTGCAAATGCAATACTAAAATATGAATTATCCATTCAAATCCTGCCTTATAACTTTCAGTAGTGTTTCAGGTTCACGTTTATACGCAACCACGATCTTAGAGAAGTCCCTGAAATGGGTAATCTTCTTCAAACGTGCCCACTCCATGACATCCTGACGCTGTTGTAACTCCTCCCTTACCCTGGCCTCGGTCCAGCCTCTTGCATCCATAACACTCTCGAGAACATAGGAGCGGCCTGAGTACTGGAAAAGATCCTTTGCAGCATTCCAGGAGAATACTTCATTTGTCAGCAACTCACCGGTCCTTGGATCAACACCAACGATCTCTGTAAGAGTTTTACACCGCCTGACCCTTTCACCATCGACCTTTACCTGAACCTGCAAAGATACAATATCAAGAGCCTGTATCATGATCCTTGGGATATTGATCGGAGGGTTCTCAAGCCTGTGTACGATCGACTGCACAGAGTCAGCATGCATTGTAGAGAACGTTGTATGTCCTGTTGACATTGCCTGGAACAGAACATATGCTTCAGCACCTCTTACTTCACCCACCAGAATATATTCCGGACGCTGCCTCAGTGATGCCCTCAACAGTTCATACATTTCAATGGAACCTTTGGATTCGCCACCAAATGCTTCACGCGTAACACCGGGGATCCAGTTGGGGTGAGCAAGGTTCAATTCCCTTGTATCCTCAATGGAAACAATCTTCATTTCCGGCTGGATAAATATTGAAATAGCGTTCATTGCAGAGGTCTTTCCTGAAGCAGTACCTCCGGAGAAGATAACACTCTTGCTTGAATCCACAGCAAGCCACATGTATGCCAGCATTGCTGTCGAGAACGTATGATAACCAATAAGATCGGAAGGTGTAATTGGATCCTCATTGAATCGACGTATGGTAAAAGTACTACCTCGGGTAGTGATCTCTCTTCCAAGTGTTAATTGTATACGTGAACCATCAGGCAACGTTGCATCAAGCAACGGATTTGCTATGGAGATATGCTTACCACATATTTGTGCAAGCCTGATAGCGAGTGGGTCCAGATGATCATCCGAATCGAACAGCACATTTGAAGGAATGGACTCATACTTCTTGTGGTATATGTAGATTGGCGTATTAGGACCATCACAGGATATATCTTCTATTAACAGATCGCGCATCATGGCATCGATCTCACCATATCCGAGATAGTCACGGATGATGTAATACATGATCTTCTCACGCGTAAGAGTGGTAAGCCGGATCCTATAATCAACAAGGAAGATATTGACGTTCTTACGCAGGTATTCTTCTGCAACTTCTCTTGACATACTTTTCAAATGTGCATGAAGAACCTCAGCGATACGCTCCTTGATCATCCTGAACAATTGCTCTTCTTCATCTGTAAATTCTGGTTCAAGCACTTGATATTGATACTCGTGAAGGTCAGAATTATAAGAGATTCTTACATAAGAATAAGGGGGATTTATTTCAAAGAACTCGATCTCTTCAAACCCGGACTCTTCATCCAGGGAAATATCTACAAGAGGACCATGGATGGCCACATCATATTCCTCTACCTCGAAGTCCTTTGTCTTAAAAGCATTGATAACTCGCTTATGGAAAGGTTCTTTCTTGAAAATGAACATCGGAGTTTCTTCAAACTCCTCAACTTCTTCCTCCTCTTCTGCAATCTCTTTTATCGTCTTTTCCCATAAGGATTCAATTTCCTCTGGTAGTCTGTTTTGATCATCACTTTCATCTTCATCATCAGTGGAAATGCTTTCCATGTCCTCGATATTTTCATCAAGTTCTTCTGTGTAAAGTTCATCTGAAAGAGAATCATCTTCAACTATGTCTACTATATCAACGATGCCATCTTCCACAGACTCGATCTCGTCTTCCTTCTCGGCATTTTGAGGATTCAAATTTTCAACCATTATACCACGCCTTTGGTAATTGCCATTCCTGATCATAACAACAATAAGAACCATTCAGGCCCCCATGCCTGTCCTCTATTGTTGTTAAAAAGAGTACGCATCTACGGCTTATATAGTTACCGCAGATTGTGCTCATTACTCATCATTATAATTATCATGTTGAACAATATAAATCATTATTGGTTAATTCAAAGATCAAAAGATAGAACATACTCACAATGAATGAGCAATGTAAATCTATTTATCCACAAAAACAAAAGTAGTACAGAGTTTAAGGTGAAAAATATGCAACTAAAAGTACAACCTATTGATATCAAAGTTGGCAAATACAAAGTAATCCTGAACACCATCGATGCAAAAGAGCTTGGTGTCAATGAAGGAGATCGCGTTCGAATAAAGAATCATGAAACGCTTACAGCCATTGTAGATTTTACCGAGGACATGATATCACCAGGCATGATCGGCCTTTACCATGAGGTCAAGGAAGCTATGCAAAAGGAATGGACCGAAACAATAGAGGTATTCCCTGCAGAGAGACCGATGTCGACATACATCATCAAAAAGGTCATGGATGGCAAAAAGCTCACTAAAGAAGAGATTGATACCCTTGTAAGGGACATCGTGGAGGAAAATCTTAGTGAGATCGAACTTGCAGCCTTCCTTACTTCAACATACATTAACGACATGACAGATGATGAAACGGAATGGTTGACAAGAGCCATGATCGAAACAGGAGATAAGCTTGAGTTCGATACACACCTGATCATGGACAAGCATTCCATAGGAGGAGTGCCTGGTAACAAAATATCACTTCTTATAGTACCCATAGTTGCAGCTAACGGACTCGTCATACCAAAAACCAGTTCAAGAGCAATAACCGGAGCAGGGGGAACTGCTGACCTGATGGAGATCCTTGCACCTGTGGAGTTCGATGCTGATGAGATAAAGAAGATGACCGAAAAAGTTGGTGGCGTCCTTGTATGGGGAGGTGCCACAAACATCGCACCTGCTGATGACAAGCTCATTAAGGTCGAGTATCCGCTTTCCATTGATCCGCACTGCCAGATGCTGGCATCTATTATGGCAAAGAAAGGTGCAATTGGTGCAACTCACGTTGTAATGGACATACCAACCGGCCCGGGTACAAAGATACCAAATGTCCAGGAAGGAAGAAAACTTGCAAGAGATCTCATAAATCTTGGAGACAGGCTTGGAATGGATGTTGACTGTGCTTTAACCTACGGCGCTTCACCTGTCGGACGTACGGTTGGTCCTGCACTTGAGGTCATTGAAGCATTAAAGGTCCTTGAGAACTTCGACGGCCCTAATAGCCTGATAGAGAAGAGTGCATCACTGGCGGGAATGCTTCTCGAGATGGGAGGAGTGGCTGCCAGGGACCAGGGATACGACCTGGCTATTGAGACCCTGAAGAACGGGAAAGCCCTTGAGAAGTTCAAGCAGATCATCGAGATACAGGGCGGAAACCCGAATGTAACCCACAAGGATATTCCAGTAGGCGAATTCACTAAAGACATTCTTGCCCCTACCAATGGATATATCCTGGAACTTGACAACAAAAGACTCGTTCAGATCGCAAGGATCGCAGGTGCTCCAAATGATAAAGGAGCAGGTTTAGTTCTCCACAAAAAGCTGGGCGAACCGATCAAAGAAGGAGATAAGTTGTTCACCATTTATGCTGAGAAAGAAGCAAAACTGAACACTGCATTCCAGAATGCTAATGCAAAACCACCATTCATCGCAGAAGGAATGCTTCTGGAACGTATCCAGAGCTTCAAGGAGATATGAGATCAATGCCAAGAGTAGTAATACTCCGCCTAGGTCATCGGCCCGAGAGGGATAAAAGAATAACCACGCATGTCGGACTGACAGCCCGGGCACTTGGTGCAGAAGGAATGCTTCTTGCATCCAATGACAAAGGCATTAAGAATGCCATTGAAGACGTTGCAGATCGATGGGGAGGTGAATTTTACGTCAAGAACGATGTCAGCTGGAAAGCCGAGATCGAAAAATGGAAAGAAGGAGGAGGCAAGGTCTGCCATCTTTCCATGTATGGCATAAACTTGCCTGATGCAACCGAGGATATCAAAAGCTGTGAGAAGCTCATGATCGTCGTAGGTGCCGAAAAAGTACCTACTGAAATATATGACATGGCAGACTGGAATGTTGCAGTAGGCAACCAGCCACACTCAGAAGTTGCTGCAGTTGCCCTGACCATGGACAGGATCGCACAGGATGAACCTTTAAGACAGGAATTCCCAGATGCAGAGCTGACTATCATACCCACGGAATACGGTAAAAGGGTAATTGATAATAAAATAAAAGAATAAGGCCTAAAAAAGTTAAAAACAAACATGAACAAGCTCTGAGACATGCAATATTAGGCATAGCAGGAACAGCTACAATGTTCCGGTTATTCCTAATATGTTTCCTGTTTTGTTATTTGATTTCTTTTTATGATATTAGCGACCTCTATTTATGAACTCATTTCTGATCTTCTTTTTCACCCTGTCCTTTGTTATCATCAGAACTTAGTGCTACTCCCCGATTAACAGGAGGTTTGTCAAATTTACCATAGCCCCTGTGCTTTTTGCACCCGGGAGCTTTAGACTGCTCCATCATCAGTTCATCCAGTTCTTCATCCGTCAGTTCTTCTGAAGCCCTATTTTCTTCATTTTCATTTCCTGCTGTTACTGCCGATGCTTCTTCTTTAGAGTTCATTCATAACACTCCGATAAATGGGTCGTTGTCAATAAATTCCACATCAATGTTGAGCATGTTCTTCAGACGCTCACAAAGCGCTTCCATTGCAGGGTTCTCTGTAGCATAATGAGTGGCATCCACAAGCAAGATATCATCATAATTACGCAGGACATCATGTTTAAGCTCAGCAGAAACATAGGCATCGACATTGTGCTCTCTTGCTATGTCAAGGAAATCGTCCTTAAAGCCACTCCCGCCAAACACCATTACATTTCTTATGGAATCCTTCTCACCCACATATTGCAGATGAGTGTTGAGGCTCTTTGAAACATGGTTTACGAAAACATCTGCAGAGCACTCATCGATCCTGCCTATCCGACCCATGCCTACATCTTTTACATCACCAAGACCAAGACGCTGGGCAAGCACATCGTTAACACCACCCTCAGCCCTGTCATAGTTCGTATGCATGGAATAAAGGGAAATGCCATTGTCAAGAGCGATCTTTAAAAGACCTGCAAGCTCTTTTGATATCAGGTTCACAGAATGGAATATCAGCGTGTGATGGGTAATAAGCAGGTCCGCACCTATCTGAGCTGCACGTTTTAGCACATACTCAGTAGGATCAAGTGCAACAGCTATCCTGTTGACATCATCATCCAGATCAAGAGTAAGGCCGATCCTGCCAACATCGAAATCTTCTGCTAGTTCAGGAGGTGCAATCTCCTCAAGTGTTTCTACGATACCTGATAGTTCCATGCTATAGCAATAATTTTTTGGAAATATCAATTTATCGGAAAAAGGTCAGAGAACCAATCGATAAATTTATAACCGATATGTTCGTTCATACATAACGCTGACATAACGCTTCGACCAGTGCATGAGAGCAAATGGTCAAGAATGCACCATCGGCTCGAAATCACACTTATATGATCGATCCTCCCTGTATCTCACCCGCATTCCCTGTATAAGTTCATCTACTCCGGCAGTGGAATAAGGAAAATCATGAACAGGACAACAGGGTCATCACATATGTGCAGGCACCAAAACAGTGCTTGATGTAGAGGCCAGGTATGGAAATCACAGAGATATTTGGCGTGCTTGCTGCCAGAATCATAATATTTCCATACCGTCTCTGCAAAACTCTTTCTAATATGCAAAAGAGGTAATTAAGGAGCTGTGCATGCAGTAAAAATGCAAAACAACTTTATGAATTAATAATTTAACGGCGTTAATTTAAGAAGAAGTTAGCAAGCTATTTATATAGCCTATCGATATTTGCAACCCATAAAAAGATATCAATGCCATAAGACAGTGGCTGTAATGATATATCGTGAAAGGTGACAGGATGATTGAAGAATTCGAACACTATCTGCTTGAGGATTGCCCCTACGGAGATGAGACCACAGAACTACTTGGTATCGAAGGAGAAGGAAGCCTGACTATCAGGTCAAGAGACCCAGGTATTGCCTCCTGTGCGGATGATCTGGCAGAATTCTATGAGAAGAAAGGCTTGAAAGTTAACATGCATCTCGAAAACGGGAAAGAGTTTGCAGAGAATGCTGTGCTTTTCGAAGCAGAAGGTGATCTGCGTAAACTTTTCAAGCTCTGGAGGATCTCACAGACATTTCTTTCAATGACCTGCGCCATTGCTACAAAGACAAAGAGAATGGTGGACAGTGCAAGAGAAGTGAATCCTGATATTATGATAGCTACAAGCAGAAAGACACATCCCGGATTTCGCAAATACGAGTTAAGGTCCGTACATGTAGGTGGCGGAGACCATCATAGAAATTCCCTCAGTGATTCCATCCTGATAACACAGAACCACTTCAACGTGGTCGGTTCTTTTGAAAAGCTCAGGGCTATGAGAAAGATAGAGATAGAACCACGCACAAAAGAAGAGGTTTTCCAATACGCACCCATAGCGGATATCCTGCTACTCGACCATTACACCCCTGAGGAGCTAAAAGAGGTAGCACCAAAGCTTAGAGAGATAAATCCAAAGCTCGAGCTTGCTGTCGGAGGTATTTCATTTGAGGATATACCAAAATATGCAGCATCAGTAGATTTTGTCGTTACCACAGCACCATTTTATGCAAGCCCTTTTGATCTTACAACTAACATCGAGAGACAGTAACATTGTAGTCTGGTCTGTCAGGATAAGCTGATTTCCCTACAAGAAATAAATACATTTTGGAAAGAAAAAGAAGAGCAAGATCCAACATCTTGCTCACCGGGTATCTTTTTTACAGAACCGCATTGAACATATATCCAGTGAATATCACAGCTACTGCCACGATAGACACGAACAGGGCGATCAGTTCATTGCTCAGGACCTTTTTCAGTATGATCATCTCAGGCAGTGATACTGCAGTAACAGACATCAAAAATGCCAGGGAAGTACCGATAGGGAGCCCTTTTCCAATGAGACTTTCAACCACAGGGATCAGGCCCATGACATTGGAATAGAGTGGTACGCCTATTAGTACTGCAGCAGGGACAGCGAGGAGATTATCTTTTCCTGCATACTGTGCAAGTATCCCTTCTGGAGCAAAACCATGGAATATACCTCCAAGAGTTACACCTATAATAACATAGAGCCAGACCTTACCCACAATGCTTTTGACCTCTTCAACAGCGTAATCGAGCCTCTGCCTTGAACCCATCTCAGCTTCTTTGAAAGGTAGAGAGTGGACATTGTAGACGAAATCTGCAACGTATCGTTCCAGCTTGAGCAGGCCTATGATATAGCCACCGACAACACCGATAATAATACCTGAAACAACATAGAGTGCAGTAGCCTTGAATCCCAGTGTAGCCCAGAGTACAGCAATGGCCGCTTCATTCACAAGAGGAGAAGTTATGAGGAACGAAAATGTCACACCAAGAGGTACCCCCGCTTCAATGAAACCGATGAAGATCGGAACGGATGAACATGAACAGAACGGAGTGACAGTACCCACAAGTGATGCAGCTACATTGTATATCGGTCCTTTTTTGCCTCCAAGTATCCTTCTGGATTTCTCAGGAGTTATATAGGACCTCATGTAAGCTATCAGGAAGATCATCACAGAAAGAAGTGCAAAGATCTTCAGTACATCGTAGATAATAAAATTCAGGCTTTTTGCAAGACCTGTGGTGGCTTCGATCCCAAGTAGATCGTAGGTGACCTTATCTGCTATCCACTGCATGGGATAGAACACGTCAACCATAGTATCATTTCCTCCAGAGTAAATTGACAGAGGAGCAGAATCTTTGGACAATCCGGCTGGCTCGCACCTGTCATGTATCTTATAACATCACTTTTTTAGTGGACACAGTAATTTTAGCATCCTTTTCGTATTCACAAAGATCACAGGGATCGATCAGAAAAGCTTGACACACTTTTCCAGACTCTCTGAGATCACCGAATCCTCGATATCCATATCCCTTGTCTTCTTCACGCCAAGTTCAGTGACAACGATATGTCCATCCACTGCGATCCCGGCGTTCTTGAAAATCTTAGAGGCACAGTTCATTGGACAGCCATCTATTACAACAACCCTGTCACAGCCCTCTGCAGACTTCAACTGACCAGGGACCTTAGCACCTATCCCGGAGGTACACAGCATCTTACCCTTTCCAGCTTTAGTCAGTTCTATTGCCAGCTGATTAGAGATAATGCCCACATTCGCTGAGCCTGAACATGGATAGATACCAACGATCTCTGACCCACATTCACATTCACAACCACATTTCATATTTCCAGTCATTTTTTTCACCTTTTCCAATTTTGTAATTTTAATTCCGTATCATGGACATGGAACTGCATTATTGCCCGTTTATCCATTTATCCATTTTCTTACATTGTCTTCACTGGGAACTCTGCCGGCAACCATTACCTCACCATCAATGACAAGTCCCGGAGTGATCATTACTCCATAGGAAAGAATGGTCTCAAAATCTTCAACCTTGACAACGTCCGCCTGGAGTCCGCTTTCCTGAAGAACTTTTTCAACTACTTCTTTTGTCTTAACGCACTTTGCACATCCGGTACCGAGTATTTCTATTTTCATACGATCACATCCCATCTTTACCATACAGCAATTCTGGTAATTCGAATAACTTCAAGCTATTTCAAATAATATTGAAACTTCGTATTTCGAATAATGTTGAAATAGATATAAATAGATATCGGTTTCAAATTAATTAGAAATAGATTCAGAGCATTATACTAAACATAATTTTAGGGAATTCAGATAAACTTCCAAAATAGGAGCAATGTTTTTGATCGAACAGAATAAGGTTTTCTTTTCGTTTTCCTCAGTCAGCACCTTTAAATGTACCGATAATAAATTGCAATTCGATCTTTGAAGCTCAGTTTGGAATTACAAAACCCCCTATACAAGTAGTACTTGATTTTATATCGGGAGGTTGTAAGTGTGATAGTATGGATAATTTCAGTTACTATGTAAGAGATGACACTCCGGTAGAAGTAGCGGAATCAACCTTAAGGATCCTTCAGGCCATCAAGGAAGAACATGATTGCGATTATACGATAATTAAGATAGAGGAACTTCCAGAGGACGAACAGGAGGATGTTCTGGAGAATATCCGAATATTAAGCCGGAGGAACACGGTCGGTGTTGTAAGCAAAGGCAGAGGTTCTCTTCCCATCTCACGCAAGAAGAATCTCAGCAATGTAGGTATTCTTATCCATTCACGTGATAACAAGGATATTTCAGTCCACCCTAACGTGAAGAACAACAAATTAACAACCGTTGTCCAGTACCTGAACCTTATACTGAATTCTTCCAGTGTGGAAGATGCACTTGACTCTACCCACATTTCCGAAGATGACATCTCAAGGATGATCAGCAGCCTGCCGGAACTGATCGAAACCGGACTGACCTTCCACGAGATCGAAGTTGAGGTAGAGGGGGGAAGAATAGATGCAGTCTTTATCGATGAGCAGGGAAAGCACTTCTTGATAGAGATAGAGATCAACGCAAAGGACAATGCCATCGGTCAGGTGCAGAGGTTCAAGCTCCCTTATGCTGAAAAGTATGGGGTCAATCCTGAGGATATACGGCTGGGAATCGTGTGTGCGACTATTGATAAAAGCAGAATGACAGCATGTCGTGGTGCGGGAATCGAGGTTTATTGTCTTTGCCTTGAGAAGATGGAATGATATTAAGAATATGAAAAGGTAGACAAATTAAAATGAATTTCCTTTTTATTTTATTTCCATTCTAATTACTATTTTTCACGCAGTTGTAAACCCGACCCCATAATAGTCATCCCCAACCTTGATCACATAAGATCTCTTATCTTCAAGGAACTCAATCGTCCGCCTCCATTCACCTGGACTTGCTTTTACATAACTCTGGGCCTCAATGGCTTCCTTCAGTGCAGGATACTCGTTCAGCTCCTCTTCCGTTACAACGACAAAATCCTCAGGAGTATAGTCTAGCAGTTCAGCATCTATCGTTTTAGAATACATATGACTGTGCACACTCCATGCAAAGAAACCCGCAGAAATCAGAAGTAAAGCCACAAACGACATTACAAATGCATTTACGACAAAAACACGGGATCTTTCCCTGCTGACCAGTATCCCGGTACCAAATAGTATCCAGTAAATAAGCAGCATCAAATAGAGATTCTGGGGTGGATGGAAGCCTCTGAGAACATAGCCACTGATATAGAATGTTAGGATTCCGAGGCAGAAGAACATAATGTACTTATTTCTCGTATTGGTTTTGCTCATATTCGCCTCCTTTCCCCTGCACAATCAGGATAGCCGCCTTCAACAACAATAATATCCCAGCCACAATGAAACCAGGTATGCCAGAACCACTCATTGATGTCGATACCATCCCCGAATCGATCAGTCATTCTCATGTAAAAACTCCTGTATACGTTCTTTGTTCTTCACATACGCAAACGAAGCACTCAACGCTATGAGACCTACGATGATCGTGACGACGATCCTATAGATCATTTCAAGATTACTAAGATCAATAATTAGGATCTTCACCACAGTAATACCAAAGAGCACCACTCCAGTAGTCCTGAGAGAGCTTGATCTCCCCAGGAATCCAACAACAATAAGGATTACGGATTCTGTAGCCCAGACCACAGAGAGGAGGACCTGTCTGGCATTCTCGGAAAATGCAGCAAATAAACCTGTGCTGTCAGTAATCTCTATCGCGAGAGTGATAGTTAGAATAACCGTAGCCGCAATCCCCATTAGTTCCCGGACCAGTTGTTCCTCATCTTCAAGTTTTAAGTGTGAAACAAGGTATGCTGCCCCGTACAGAGCAAGGGTTATTGACAACATACTAATCGTTCTTTCACCGAACAATAAACCAGTGCTATCCCATAACAATGATCGGATCGCAGCTGCAGCGAGGACGATGTATCCCATGTATCGAAGATCAAGATTACCAAGCTTGACACCCATGTAAACGAGGAGGAATCCTTCAATTGCCCATGTGAGTGCTATCCAAAAATCCTCAAGCTGGACATATACCGCAATAGAGAGGAATGTGATACAAAAGACGAAGAACGCTCGGGACAGGTTCTTGAGTTCTCTCTTTTTTGTGAAATAAGCTAACCCCAGGTACACTGCTGCCAGCAGAACTACAAATATACCTCTGAAAGAATACCAATAATGCCAGACTACAGCAAGCCCGAAACCGAATGTTGCAAATGCATTAATAACCATACTGATAATGTTCTGAGTATAGTTTTCCTTGTCTTCGAGAATGATACTCAAGATATTGAAGAGTGCGAAGAAACAGATGAGATACCCAATAGAATAATAGACAATAGGAGATACCACCGTTCCGCGAAGGATATTCGAGTCGACGAAGAATATGCTGTACAGTAAGTACGAGGCAATCAAAGGATAGATACCTATTCCCCAATTCTTCTTCCAGAGGATCATCACCAGACCTACTGAGAGGATGATAGTTGAGATCATCATCTGATGCGATCCCCCTGTGAGAAATGCTGCCAGGTATCCAAGGAAAAACGCGAAACTTGTAAGAATAACTGAATTTTGTCTAAGCGCCAGAAAAACTGCGAAGAGCATTACAAGAAAAAGTAATGCGGTGTTCATGCCAAGACTCATGCTGAGCGCTTCTCGATACGCCTGAAAATGGTATGTAGCGTACATTGTGAAATAGAGCAGTGCAATCCCACCGCCGGTAATGAGCTGTGAAAAACGCTCATAGTCTTTCCTTCTGAATACCTCTCCAGTTACTAAGACTGCAAGTGAGAAGGCAACCCCCAAAGCAACACGCTCAAGGATCCCTATCCATCCCTGGTCAACAGCGTAACTGTAAAGGTAGAACATACCAAGCATAAGTAGCACGAAGCCTACTGCTCCGAATATCTTGAATCCAAGATTCTCGGTTGGTTTGTACGTTTCTCTGGAAGCTTCCGCTGCCACTTCCTCAGCTACTGGTGCTACTGTTACTTCAGGCTCCTGTGCGTACCTCTTACCTTCCAGAAAAGCAACTCGCTCCTCTAACTTCTCAATCCTTTTGCTCAGGTAGAGAAAGTTATCCTGCGTCGTATTTTTATGAGGGAGAATGGGGGGTTTTAGATTTTCCAGATCGCTATTGGCAGTTTCCTTATCAAACCTATTTTCTTTTGCCATTGCTGAATCATTCCCCTTGCTCCTCCGTTGCTATCAACGGTGGTCGTGTCTGTTGCTGCAATCCCTGCCGTCACTATCATAAAAACAGGAGTCTTTGCAAAACTAATTTTAAATATAAAACATACTCTCTTCAACAGTAATACTATCAATTGTAGTATCACAATATAAACCTTTTATGTCCATTCCATCGAACTAAAAAATGTACATGAAACCCAGGGAGATTATTTTTAGACTATTCTTTGAAATTTAAGAAATGTTTATACATTAAAAAGTCTTATACAAATTAAATGAACAAATGGATACTAGCAATCCTGATCTTATTTTTAGTACCACTTCTGGCATGCGGGGTCGTATATGTGGAATCCGAATACAATACAGCCGAAAGTGAATACGTCGTAGTGCCAGCCAGCGAGGAGACGTATGAACCAGGTTACCATTATGAAGGAGCAGATAGAACCTTAACTTTCTGGGAGCTGCCTTTGAAATTGCAGATGATACATATCTTTACCGTGTTCCTGGCAGCTATTGGTCTTGCCAAACTGTCTCCTTTGATACTGGCACAGTTCAACCTGATATTTGCAAATAAGAACAGGAACGATGTTTTTGAGCATATCGTAAGTAATCCGGGATGCAGTGTAGCTGACATATCACATGGTCTTGAACTAAACCGCGGTACTGTGAAGTACCATCTGAAAAAGCTGCAAAGCGAACACAACATCATTGTATCCGACCATGGAAGCTCTCCAAGGTTCTTTCAGAACAATTCGAAATACCGCGATCAAGCCCGGATCATAGCTCCCTTTTTGCAGGATGAAAATCAAAAACGTATCCTCCTTATGATCAGGGATAAGCCAGGTATGACAAACAACGAGATCTCAGAGGGTCTGGACATCACCAACAGCACGGTCTCATACCACCTGAAAAAGATGACCACAAACGAACTGTTGCTAGCTGAAAAGGACGGAAGATATAGGAGGTATTCTCTGGACCCTCGGATGGAATCGGAGCTGGACACGGTAATTCAAGATGGTATAGTGATTGGAACAGTTTGATGAAATGGACATAAAGATAATAATAAATCACAAATATTATTTTCTTTAATAAGGCAAATAAAGATTATAGAAAAGTATTAAGCTGCTGTAAAAAAGCAATAATTAATTGAAGAGGTAGTTATGCATGGAACAGAGTTATGCTGTAGGATGGGGGACTCTTGCATTAATAAATACAGGAATTGCCCAAAGTAAGAATAAAAAAGGTCTCAATTGGTTTCTCATTTCCTTATTGCTTGGGCCCATAGCTACTTTAATTCTGGTTGCTACTAAATCATGAAGGAGTATTCTCAAAACCCCCGAATAAAATCGGAACTTGACAAGATAAAATATGCCGAGATTTGAGGGTCGTAGTTCATCAAGTGCTGGTTTAAATTTTAAGTTGATGTAGAGATTGGAAAAATATGTGAGAATATCAGGTTTGACTAAGGAAAAATATCGTAAACATATGGCGGCCTAAGTTAAGATATGAAACTAAAAGTATGCTTTGCTATTAGTATTCTGGTTCTGGCAATGATTGCAGGAATTGCAGCAGCCGATGTTCCTCCACTAAAGTATAAAGATCCTGATTATCAGGGGCAGCCAGCGATCTATGAGAATCGGGTTGTATGGCACGATTACCACAATGGGAGTATGGACATATACATGTATGATCTTGCCACAGGGATATAGAAGCCCATATGCACAGCTGCTGGTTATCAGGGAAATCCCGAAATTGATACAAACTACATCGTTTGGGAAGATCATCGCAATGGGAATTATGACATTTACATGTATGACATTTCTACACAATCAGAGACTCCAATATGCACAAATCCCGCTGAACAGGAAAAACCTGGAATCCATGGAAACCATATTATCTGGCAGGATAGTCGAAATGGACAATGGGATATTTACATGTATGACCTTGTTACAGGAAAAGAGAAACAGGTCTGCACTGCTCCCGGTGATCAGGAAGAAACCGAAATTGATGGGAATTATATTGTCTGGCAGGATAAACGCAATAGCTATCGTAACATCTACATTTACGATATTTCCACAGAAACTGAAAAACAAATCACGGAAATGACAGATAGTAGAGACCCTGCCATCCATGGAAACTATGTTGTATGGGAGACATTCAATCAAGGAGATGTGAAGTGGAATATTTTCATATATGACATATCCACAGGAAAAGCAGAACAGATCATCACTACTAACAACCCAAAAATAAATCCTGCAATCCATGGCAACTATGTCGTGTGGGATGAAGTAAACAATGGGAACAGTGCTATTTTCATGTACAATATCTCTACCGGAATACCAACACATATAAGCGATGTTTCTGGTTACAGCCATCCTGCAATACATGCAAACAACATCGTATGGAAGGACGAATACAATGATGTCTACATGTATGACATTTCCACAGATACAAAGATAACGATCTCAAAGGAACCCCGGATAAGCTCTTTCTTCATGGTCAGCGTCTTCGTTATTTTCTGCCTAGCAGCAATTTTGTACCTAAGGAAAAGGTCCCAAGAATAACTCAAAAAAGAGAGAATAGATATATTCCTATCAAAAAGGAAGCAAGATTGCAAATGAAGGACATGAAGAGTGCTTTTTCAATACGGACCTTCAATACGAAAAAGTAGATCACAGCTTCCACTAGGACCACTGAAACTTCTCCGATGGCAACCAGATAAGAATATGTTCTAATGAACATTGGCAGTACGAACCAGAGGTATGGAAGTGTTGAGAAAGAACAAAAAGTTCCTGTGAATAGCAACAATGAATCAGGGATCGATGTTCGGTTTATTTTGAAGAGATAACGAGCAGTGGTAAAGAGCATTGTTACCTCTATCATCACCGTAACAAGCAATGCAAGCAAAAAGTGGTATTCATAGATCATTCATGTCACTTACCATTAAACAGACCTTTAAGAAAATGAATTATGGAATCTAGAATACCCTCATCTTTTACTTTATCTCCATCCTGAACCGTCCCTTCATCCGTAGGCAGATCATCATCCGTAGGCAGATCATCATCCAGAGAAGCCATATATTCTTCATCAGAAGATGCATTTTCTTTTATCACAAACCTCATCCCCGGTATATCCGGTCCTTCAAATGTTTCAATCCGGTCCGGAGTACCATCATTATATTTTGAAACTTTTCTTGAAGTATAGATGATCAGCCTGTCTTCTGAAAAACCGGCAATAGAATATTCGATCTCTTCCCTGATAAGCGGATCTTCCTCATTCACAACATCCCAGTCAGGATTTATTTCAACTTCATAGAAGCATGGATTCGAATCCGATTCCAGATCGATATTTTCAAGCCCTTTGGATTCCAGATAATCTTTTTCAATGGCATAGATCGTCAGATCATTAGCCTTATAATATTGAGTCAGGCAGACATCCGGACTGATGATATAAGGATTCTCACAATGGATAAGCGGACCGATAATATGTCCGACAAACACAATTTCCGGGAACTCATCCAAGTTCACTATTTTTACGCATCTTTCCATCCCTCGTGTACCGGGTTCTAAAATATCTGCACAGGCATTTGATGTAAGTGCGGATAAAATTAGAAGAATAATCATAATTTTAATATTTAATTTCACAAAATCAACTCCTGTTGACACATTACTTCAAAATCCTCAATGTAGATCTGCATCAAAATACCATGCCCCGCATTTTACGTATTATGAAGAGAACAAACACTGCTGAAAGTAGGATCAGAGCTATTGAGATTTTAAAAGATCTTTCTTCCTTTTCCTCTCGAAATGTGATCTCGTTATTGGAGATGTTATTCACAGCACTACCATCTGCCTCAATACCTTTCAAATTATCAGAAAGAGAATTGTTCGTTATTATATTGCCCTGACTAAACGAAACCAGATCGATACCGACCCCATTTTGTGATATACGGTTATTGTCCAATGTATTATTACTGGACATCTGGAGAGAAATGCCCATATCATTATTTGAATTTACAACATTGTTGGACAAAACATTGTTATCTGAAATATAAAGCTTGATGCCGATATCAGCCGGATTGTGGCCGGAGGAACTATACAGTTTATAGTTATCCGGATTAATAGTGTTGCCAGCAATTGTATTGTTACTGGAATTCAACATGCAAATTCCATACTTCAAGGCCACAACATCGTTGTTTTCAATTACATTTCCAGAAACCTCATCGAGAAATATTCCCACCTGATCAAATTCTTCAACACCCAATAATGCAAACCCGCGGACAGTAACATTATCTGCATTTATATGGAAAACAGGATCATTGGGATCTGTTGCATACACATAGGCATCATCATAGTCGTTTGACTCCGATATCAATTTAATTTCTTTATCAACATACACGTTCCCGATATATGAGCCGGGATAGACCACAATAGTATCTCCATTTTTTGAAGAGTTAACAGCATCCTGTATTGAAATAAAATCTGTAGCTCCATCGTCATCTACAGTAATCGTGGCTGCATTAACGGTCAATGGCACTATCATAAAAACCAGAGTCATTACAAGACAAATTATTATAGTCAGACATGTTCTCCCCTTCAATAGTTCCATTATCATCGCCACCGAGCCTGGCATAGTAATCTTCTATCATTATTTTTTTTATATCTTCCGGATAGTTATCCGGTAAGTTTTCTAAATCCTCAAGACTTTCGATCTGCACCGGATGAATCTTTCTACTTTCTTCGACCAGTTTCCTTACGGTCTCGTTTTGTTCGGCAAGAGGAAGAAGTTCATCCGCACTGAGCCGATTGAAGTCATCAACTCCTTCGATCCAGGGTGCCTCAGCAGGCTCATTTTTGTTATCTTCAACAACATCCTGTGCGTCCATTGATACTACAATCACCATACTTATCAGTAGCATTGCAATGAACAGCATGCGTATCCAATCTCCTTCAATTATTTTCATACTGCCACCTTTATTTTCATTCAGAATCGGCTTTTTCTTATTAAGACTCTGGATATTCAATAAGGCGATTATCCAGATTATTGCCAAAGCTGCTGCGCTTAAAATTAACCGAATCGCCTGCGGGGAGTATAAATCACTTTCTAGTTTGCATATAAAGATAGTATTAAAACTATATAAATTTTTAATTTCATACTTAAAAATAAACAAAGTTTGAGTGAAAATAAGAAAGTAAACTCATAAAGAAAATAAACTTCAAAAAATACTCAGATAAGCCTCTCGATACCATTATAGACATACATGTTCGGAGGACGGACAAAACCTACCAGTGTCAGCCCTGTTGCCCTTGCAAGATCGATCCCTTCATTTATCGGACCTGCTTTGCTGGCAAGTACAGAAACTCCTGCATTGATGGCCTTGGAGACCATTGTTACTGACAGCCTGCCGGTAGCGACCAGTGCACAGTTTGACATATCAACACCTGCAAGGGCTGCTTTGCCAACTGCTTTATCAACTGCTGAAGCTCTGCTTACATCTTCACAGAATGCAAGGATCTCGCCTTCGCTGTCACAGACGATGACCGAATGTGTACCTCCGGTACGCCTCCATGTCTTAGCATCTTTTTTGAGGTGTTCGACTGCCTTGAAGAAGACCTTACGGTCAAATTTAATATCCGTTTCGCTTCCGATCTTTTTCCTGCATGGTCTTGAACCAATTGCACAACTGCAAAAATCGAATCTTGCATCCGGATCGATATCTCGCCTGGTCTTTTTTATGCGGTCCGGGCAGATATCCGCATGGCATATCAGTTTGTCATCTTCGACCTCGACCGAGATGATATCAATAGCGTGATCAATAAAACCTTCACATAATAAGAATCCCGTTGCGAGTTCCCTGAACTCCCTGGGGGTAGCAAAAAAAGAAGCAAGTGGGACATCATTCAGAGAAAGATGGAATTCTTTCTCAACGATGACGTCCACGTCTATTTCGTTATTGCCATCTTCCGTAAGCTCGACACATCTGTAAGGAAGATAAGGAGCGGAAACATCCCTCTCCTCATCACGCCAGAAGTTGTTCTGACCTGTTTTCCTGTCGACGTGCCAATCCAACGGCATGATTATGCAATTTCCTTTATCTTTGCGAAGAGCTGCTTGAGTGTGTCTTCGTTGCTCTGGGTGAACTCGAATGGAGGTTTTGTGAATGGCTTGAAGTACATTGGCACGTTGTCGAGCCTGTAGAATGTACCATCATTCTCCATTGCGTCAATAACACCAGGAAGAACAACATCTGAAGCAGTGACTGTTGGACATGGTGCAATATCCAGGCAGGTCATTGGGATCTCTGCCAGGTATGATGCAGCATCTGCAGGGATGTGGTTGACAAGGTCAGCACACATTACGAATGCAGCGTCTACGTCTTTCTCCCTCAGAACATCCACGGTTGTGGTCTCTCCAGGGTTGTACCTTGGGTATCCTCTTGAGAAGTCGATACCGAATGGGTATCCGTACAGGTATGATGCGATCTGGTTGAAACCTGCTACGTTACAGTGACCTCTCAGTGCACCGAGTACGAACTTTGTTCCATGGTTGTTGTTGAGTTCCTTGACAAGATTAAGTCCAAGTTCAACGTTCCTGTGCTTACCGATGGATGAACCAAGACCGAGACCTACTGAAATGCTACCGAAGTTTGCATTGATCATTGTCTCGACCATCTCTTCCATTACAGCAATAGGCACACCGGTAATCTGCTCGACAGATGGGTGTGGTCTCTTACCGTTAATAAGTGTCAGCAGTGCACTGAAAAGCTCATAATCGGTGTTAGGGTTAAGCTGGACGTGAAGGTCTGATGCTATTGCAGTGTCAGTTACCCTTGGGTCAACTGTGATGACCTTACGGTCAAACCTTCCTCTCTTGGACCAGTAGCCTCTTGGGAAGACAGCATATTTTGACATGTGTCTTGGCATGGATGCCAGAGGGTTGGTTCCCCAATAGATGTTAACGTCAGCCCTGTTCTTGGTCTGACCTGCTGTTGCTGCAGGACATCCGCTTTCCTGGATACCCATAACAGTTGGACCGTGGCAAATGGTAGCGTTGGAATCTGCTACACCACCAAGGTACTCTGCGATGTGAAGACCGACTTCCTGTGCTTCACATGAGGTCTCACTTCCGAGGAAGAAAAGAGGCCTCTCAGCGTTTACAAGCATCTCTGCTGCCTTTGTAATTGCCTCGTCCCATGCAGCTTTCTGAAGCTTTCCGTCTTTTCTGACCTGTGGGTCTTTAAGGCGGTGTTTGCTTACGATCTCCTGGAACTTTCCATTGCCCATCTTACATGCGTTCTTGACAGTGATCTCGCCGTCCCCGAGCTCTACCTGAATATCATCACATGATGCTCCGCAAACCGGACACATAATGTTCTTAAAAACCATATCAGTTACCTCCCATGTACAGTTTAAGGACAACATCCTCTGCGCTTAGCACCTCGCCCTCTCCTGCCTCTACAGTTACAGGATTACCCTTGTAGAGAGGAGAACCTGTTGAGAAGGTATCAGGGTCAATGACCACGTTGGACCAGATAGCCCTTGGCATGAATACATTTCCATCCATTACAGCATCTGTGCACTTTGTGAAAACTATGATGGAATGTTTTTCGTCCTTACTTGTTACTTTTACTTTTTCCGGGCTTCCAAGAGTTGCAAAATCACAAGGTGAGATCCAGCATACAGCACATTCCTGTCTGTAATCTTCTGTATATTTGTCACCGCCTTTTGCAAGCCTGCCCTCGTCAATGGTACTTCCTGTGTTAAGTAATACTCTCATAATCACACCTCACAGATCCATGTTTGCTGCCTGATTGACATAGAGTGTGCCTTTTGGCCTCTTTGTGATCGCATTGTCACCGAGGAACTTCTTGAAGTTACCAGGACATTCTATATCATCGAACTTAAGGTCGCTTTCGTTTGTTACATATTCGAATCCAGGTGAGAACCTTTCGATGGTCCCGTTAACAACCATTGTACCAGCTGTCATCTCAGCAGCAACTGCGCGGATCGCATTTCCTTTTACAGCGATCAGACCGCCGTTCTGGCGAATACCACAGTAGTGACCGACATTTCCACCAACGACGATCTCTCCGCCGCTGATACCGCCACCAAGATTGTTGCTCACATTGCCATCGACGACGATGCGTCCACCGGACATTCCTACCCACTTTCCACGGTATGCGCAACCTACGTGGTCTTTGGCATTACCTTCGATGTGGAGAAGTCCGCCCTTCATCTCCATTCCTGCCCAGGAATCAGCGTCGCCTTTTACAAGGAGTTCGCCGCCTTCCATCTGGGAACCTACGTGCATGCTTACAGATCCCTCAACGGTGATCTTGCCTGCTGTCATCTTTTCACCGATGCGCTTCACTCTGGAAGTGTCACCTTTGACAACAATGGAAGTGTCCTCTGCGGAACTTCCTGCATCCCCCTCTACATCAAAGAATGCAGAGAGAGGGAACTGTTTTGGTCCCTGCCATACCTGGAGGGACTCGATCTCGCTTTTGTTTTTACCGGCAAAAGTATCAGGGGTGATAACATCTGCCTCTACTTTGATACCGATTTCAGTATTTACTGTAAGAATAACTTCTGCCATGATATCACTGCTCCGTGTTTACCTTGATCGCTGTTGGGTTCACGAGGTAGCTCTCTGGTGTTGGATAGTGGTTGAAACCGTGTGAATAATACCTGAACCATTCCTGCACATCCTTGAGCATTTCCTTCTCGTTTGCGTCCGGAACACTCGCATCGGTGTAGTAGGTCCTCTTATCAGGGATCATGGTGATCTCACCGTTGTGGCAGACGATCTGTCCGTCCTTAACGGTATATTCAGCGGTGCTGAACTTGTTGATCAGATCAGAGTATTCCCTTGTGTCGATCTTGCTTGGGTCAATATCGTAGATAGTAACATCACCATCTGCGCCGATACCGAAGCTACCCTTCCTGTGTGCCATACCGATCGTCTTTGCTGTGTTGGCACGGGTCATGATAGCAATATCGTAAAGGGACATTTCCCTGTCGACCCCACCGAGTGTGCTTCTGTCATTTGCCCATGGGTGGCATTCACTGAATGTCTGGTCCCTGAACTTCTCGGACATCAACCAGCTCATAACAAGTGGGTATTTGGTGAACGGTCCACCGTTTGGACTGTCGGTTGTCATGATAGCCTTCCATGGATCATCGATCAGGAGGAGGCATTCAAGACCCATTGCCCACTGGGTACTGTGAACAGGGTTGCTCTTAAGGTATGTGAATGGACAGACACCTGAACCACATTCGAGTTCAACATCTGTGTTTGACCATTTGCCACCGGTAAGCACTGAGAGATCGTGGATGGAAGGACCATCACCGGTCATACATGTTGCTTCACCGAATGGTACACAACCACTGTCAATTACAATGTGGTCTGTGCTGTTGATGTAATCAGTAAGAGGTTTGACACCGGACTCGAAGTCACGCCAGGATGTACCGCCAAATGCGTTGAACATCATGTGTGTGAGGTACACGGACTGATCCCTGCTTGGGTCGAGTTTTGTCTCTGCCCATTCGACACCCATGTCCTGCTTTGCTTTCACATTTTTGGACATTTTCAAGGATTCTTTTGTTGTCTCAAAGTTTCCTGGATGACCAAGGTTGTTTGCGTGAAGGTGCATTGACATTGGCATACCGAGCATCTCATTGACCTCAGTAAGTCCGTCGATCATCTCTCTTGGAGTTACCTCGAAGTGGATGTTTGCTTCATCAAGGGAAGATACGTTCTTACCCCATCCCCAGTTCTCAACACCAGCTGGATTTACACATTTGATACCATAGGTCTTGTGGGTCTTCATCATCCATGAAACGTATGCTGCTGCCTTGTCGATGTCGCCTTCCTTGAGGTAGCGCATCATGAACCAGTTGTTACCAAGAACAAGGTATCCACCCATATCGAGCATTGGGATAGAGCGCATCTCTTCGTGTGTATGACGTGCTTCCATTGGAGGAACAGCTGCCTCGAAGACGGTTGTGTAACCCATCTGTGAGTATTCGTATCCTTCCATGTAAACAGATGGTACAGTCTCTCCTGATCCGGAGTGTGTAATATCTGTCTTTGTCATGGTTGCCTTGTAACCATCCTCAGGACGCATCATCCTACCGACATTGACCTTTGCACCTGCAATGTGTGAGTGAGAGTCAACACCACCAGGCATTACGGTCTTGCCTGTTGCATCGATGACCTTAGCGTCTTTCATATCAGCATCTGAAAGTTCAGATACGACCTTGCCGTTCTTGATGAAAATATCCTGCTTATCACCATTTACTTCGTTGAGCGGGTCATAAACAGATCCATTTTTAATTACAATAGTTCCAGCCATTATTCCACCTCTCTCTTCTCAAGCCATATTGCGGATGTCGGGCAGATCATTGCACAGGCACCACATGAACCACATGCTTCCTGGTCGATGACCTTGACGCTACCGTTCCTTACCTCAAGTAATGGTTTCTCATCAACATCGTTGAGCGCACCAGCTGCGATGAACTTTGAGGAGTTTGCATTGACAGGACATACGATAACACAGTTACCACAGCCAAGGCAGGCATCTTCGTCGGTCTTAAGCACAGATGTCAGGACAGGTGTTGCTGATGGCTTGTTGAGAAGCTTCTTCTCGAAAACAGTCTTCTTTTCCATATCTGTAAGGATCGCGGTCTTCTGTACATCGATAGCATCTACAGGACATGCGACTGCACATGCACCACAGTAGAGACATGCATCCGGACGCTGTGCGACCTTGTCTACCCTCTCACCAATATCCCATTCAGGGTTGAACAGTGCATTGCATGGACATACATCCACACATGTGCGGCATGCCTGGCAGACATCCTCATCGCGTACCCAGGTGCCTGCAAAAGGCTTCTGGACAGCGATAGCATCTGTTGGACAAACTTCACCACACCATCCACAGTGCACACATTCTTCGTTGTCGATGATTGTCTTACCATCTATGCGTGCATCGTTGTCATTTGAAAGCCACTGCTGGACCTCTATAGCGCCCTGTGGACAGATCTGTTCACAAAGACCACAGTGTACACAGTCATCGTTCACGGTTGTTGGTGCAATGGTGCTGCACAAATAGTTCTCGCCGCACACAGCCTTTCCATCTTCCCTCATCTCAAGAGCACCGGTTGGACATATCTTAGTACACATTCCGCATGTAATGCAGTTGTCTCTTATGTCCAGGAAATCCTTGTTGATAAGTCCCCTGGCAACCGGTCCAACAGAACCTATGATCAGGGTGTCCTTTGGACAGACCATTGTACAGGTTCCACAACCAATGCACTTGTGTGGCATGTAGACCACTTGCTTGTTATCTTTTGTCGAAACCACTATTTCGTTCATCTAATCTACTCCGTAATTATTGCTCATGTCTGCATGCTTCACAAATTGCTTCGCCTTCGTACCAGACAAAGCTATCTCCACACTTGTCACAAAGCTTTACTTGCTTGCGTTTCTTGATCGGTACTTCGATCTCTGTAAAAGAATAAGAATAAATATTCTCTCCGGCTTCAAGGACTATCGGAACAACCACTTCATGGCGCACTTTCTCAGTATTCATGTACCATGCATGAAGCTTGGGGTATGCCTTTGTTTTTTCAGGATCAAGATAGATTCTGACAGCTGGCATCGTTTTCTCACCCGGTGCACCACGCTTGTTGACAGTAACAGCCATCTTCCCGTAATCCTTTACCTTTAATCCCTTGTTTCCGGTGGTAGCACCCTCAAGGATCTGGAAAGGATCAGGAACACAGTTGTATGTCTCTGCTGTAGCGTAGATACGCTCACCTTCCTTAACATCAAGGAGTCTCTTTGACATATTGAGCATCTGCAGGCCAATAAGTGCCCCTGTGCTCAAGTAGCCGTGGAAAGGAATGATCTTCTCCACCTGTAAAAATAGCTCTGGATCTTGTTCTTTAATCTGTTTGAGAATATTATCCATTTCGTCATCCATATGAAGACCTCTTGAATGTGAAAGTATAGCATCGGATCGGCCGGATCCTTTAAACGGTGTTTAACATAACCGCCTGTAATGCTAAGGAACATACCGGTGAAAATTATATATAGTTTATCGTTGCCGGTAAAAACGTGGCAGGGGTGGTTAAATACTCAGGTCTGAAGCAAATAAGTAGCTTATATAGATAGATCTGAAAAAGTAAACAAAAATAGAAAAGACGAGTTTTCAAAAGGATAATCAATACGGTTCTTCCAACAACAACAGCAGCAACAGCAGCAACAAAGACAACGACAACAACAAAGACAACGACAACAACAAAGACAACGACAACTCATTCCACAAGCTCAGCTATCCTATCCAGCAGCCCCTTTGCAACTTCCTCACTCGCAGCATGCCTTACAGTGATTTTGCCACTCTTATAAACAAGAACCATCATAGCACCGGAAGTGAAACGGATGGCTCCAAGTTCCTCAGAACAACGCAAGAATTTGATCAAATTCCCTTCTTCTGTTTTTAGAGCTTCACATGCCTTTGAGATATCAATCTCATTATCAAGCTGCGCTATAACATGCTGAATATCCGGACCGCTTTTACAGGGAGTAATAGACCTAATTTCCATAGTACCAAAACCCTTTTTAAAAGTTTAAATTGAAAATAAAAAAGTCAAAAAGAAAGTATCAGGAGATGAAATCCACCGTGACACTTTCAACATCCCAGAGAGATTCAAGTTTCTCAGTGATGTCCTCTTTTATTGCAGCTGCGAACTGGTGAGTGGAAGGTAGGTCAAGCACTACACGTACATTACCTTCATCGACCGCGATCTTCATCACAAGTTCGGTCCTGATGATATCCAGACCTTTTATCGGGTTCATCACATGCTTCAGGCGCCTTTTGACAACTTCCTCGTCAGTGGGCTCTTTCTCCACGACCATTCCATGCTTTTCCTCGTAATCACGGATAGCTGACCTAAGACCTTCCACTGCCAGAACAGAACAGTGTGCCTTTACCGCAGGAAGTCCGCCAAGTGCTTCTGCAGCTTGCTTCCATGTGATCTTCTTGGCCTCTTCAAGGGTCTTGCCTTTTGCAAGATCAGTAATGATGGAAGCTGTGGCAATGTTGGATGCACAACCGTATGATTCGAATGAGATATCCTCAATTATGAGGGTATCAGGATTCACTTTCAAATAAACAGCAACCATATCCCCACATGCTGCACTGCCTTCGAGACCCTTTCCATCCGGATCTTCCATCTTGCCCACATTATGCGGATTTTTGAAATGCTCAAGTACCTCTTTACTATATGGGAATTGCATAATACCACTCTCCTGTTCCGATCGATTTAATTATCTTCTGACAGCGGGCTGATAGCCCTTAGATTAACAACAACTTCCTTCAACGCATCAATAATAGAATCTGCATCTTCCATGGTGTTGAACCTTCCAAAGCTGAAACGCAATGAACCATGGGCCCGCTCGTGGTCACCCCCTATACCAAGTATAACGTGGCTTGCCTCAAGGGAGCGACTGAAACATGCCGAACCGGTACTCACTGCGAATCCCATCATATCCAGATGCAACGTAATGGATTCACCTTCAACATAGTGGAAAGTAAGGTTAGCATTCTGTGGCAATCTGCTTGTAGCACTACCATTAAGCGTGACACTGGGTATCTCAGCACTTATTCTCTCAATAATGTGATCCCTCATTGCTTTAAGCTGTTCGTTCTCCTCAGGAGTTACCAGTTCAACAGCCTTTGCAAAACCTACGGCACCAGGGATGTTCTCAATACCTGCACGCCGGTCAGACTCCTGGAAGCCTCCGTCCATCCATTTGTTGATAGGAGTACCCTCTCTTATATACAGGGCTCCAACCCCACGTGGGCCATGAATAGTATGTGCTGATACCGTAACAAGGTCAACAGAAACCTGGCTCACATCGAGAGGGACCCTTGTGAAACTGTGAGTTGCATCGGTATGCAACAGCACTTCCTTTTCCTTACATACCTCTGCAATAGCCTTGATATCCTGCAGGGTGCCAATCTCCTGGTTAGCATGCTGGATAGAGACCAGGGCAGTCTGAGGAGTGATCGCTGCCTTAAGCATATCAAGGTCGAGGACACCCTCACTGTCAACTTCTATGAAATCAACCTTGTAACCCTGTTTCTCAAGTATTTTTGCAGTGTTCAGAACATCAAAGTCTTCCAGCCGGGAAACGATCAGGTGATCATCCTTCTTGCCCTTCAATGCAGAAAGGACCCCCTTTATTGCCATGTTGCTTGATTCAGTGCTTCCCGAAGTGAACACTATCTCGCTGGCATCCCCACCAAGGGCCGAGGCAATCACTTTCCGGGACCTTTCAAGCCCCTCCTTGGATTCAATTCCCATTGAATAACCAAATTCGGAAGTAGCAACTGCATAAGTATCAAAAAAATACGGATTCATTGCTTCAAGTACCCTCTCATCCAATCGAGTACTGGCAGCATTATCAAGATATACGGTTTTGTCGAACATCTGGCAAACACTCCTTTGATCAAATAAATATACTAATGTGAAATTGCTCTGCTCAAGACACCATCGATGACTGCCACAAACAGCCTTAGCAGAGATTAAATGATATACAGAGATTATATTGGCAACTGTATAAAGCGTTAACCATTTACTGTAAAATTACATCATAAAATAATAGAGGGGAGGATAGAACAGCATAAACTGCCTATCCATAAGATATTATCTGGACCTTACGATCTCTTCAGCGATCTTTGCAGCTTTTACACCGGATTCCAACATGCCACCAAAGGTAGGACCCATTCTGGAAAGACCAAAACATGTAGCTGCGGCCATTCCTGTAACTACGAGTCCCGGGTAAAGCTCTGAAGTGTTGTTCACCACAGCATCTTCGGAATTATCAACATCCATTCCTAAGAAGCCTTCAAGGTCTACCAGACCACGTTTTGCAAGGGAGTTGGCCACGACCGCATCGTGTCCTGTTGCATCAATAACACATTTAGTCTCGATAGCCACAGGATCCACACAGGTTATGGCACGTGGTAATGCTGAGACAGGTGTCCAGTTGGTAACAGCACCGCAAACACGTCCATCCCTGAGAACAACATCATCGAACTTGTTCATGTTCAGCATGAAAGCACCTGCATCACAGGCAGCTGAGATCAACTTGGAACAGGCAGAAGGTGCATCTGCAACATAGAGACCTTCCTTTATATCAGGTACTTCCTTGTAAGGAACACCAAGCTGATCAAAAATCCTCTGTGCAGGCGCTCTTACTGTAACCTTGTTCATCAGGTAGCCACCTAACCAAAAGCCGCCACCAAAGTAATTGTTGCTTTCAAGCACAACTGTCTTTAGGCCTTTGGAAGCAAGATCCCTTGCTGCCACAAGACCACTTGGCCCTCCGCCAACGATGATCACATCACTTTCTATGTGATTAAGGAAATCTCCAAGAAATTCTTCAACTATCGAACGCGTAATATCTTTTTCAGTTGCTTGTGCGAATTGATTCATATCTTCACCCATTTTAATAGAGATGATCTGTAAGTTGCCAGAAAGTGCAATTTTGAGCCGGTTCATAAAAAGAGCCAGACATTTTGCCTTACATCTTATTTGAAAGGCCGGAGTGAGAATCGAATTTACGTACTCCGATCTGCAGTCAGACACATAAACACTCTGCCATCCAGCAAATTGTTACCGATTCACTATTGTGAAATCACAATCGTGAATTGTATTTATTATATATATAGATTATGTTGTAAGCAAATTAAAGAAGCAGACAGCGTAAAATATTTACAGCGCCCATAAAGAGAGATTGGTTTCAAATACTTTAAAATATAATCAATAAGTAATAGATAAATCGTTTTTGCATAAGAGCATAGCCAAATGTAGGAAATTTTAGCAAAATTTAATATCGATAGTCGGGTCACTTCCATACATTTATGTAGCATAATATATGTTAACATCATTTCAATTACAATAATATAATTAGCAATAAATCAAAATATTTGATCCTGTTTTTAGAAAAGATGGAGTTTTTGAATGGATCTAAAAGAAATTTCATTAAGAAAGAAACTTACATTTTATATTGTTGCAGGAACCTTTTTAATTTTTATAGCATCAGCTTTGCTAATAATCTCAACAACATTATCCCAGCATGAAGAACTTGCATACCAGCAATCCATAGAAATTGCCCGCAAGCATGCAAACGAATTCAATGCAGATCAAATGAAATATCATGCATTTTCAAAAATCATTGCAGACACAATCTCCGGTAGCCTTATCTGCGATCGGGAGGAAGCAAACAAGCTCCTGGAGGAGATACTTATAAAAAATCCGGAGCTTGTTGGGACATACGTCTGTTTTGAACCCAATGCATATGATGGGAGAGACATGGAATATGCAAATACATCAGGCCATGATTCAACTGGCAGGTATATCCCATACTGGAATAAGCTGGATGGTAATATAAGCCTTGATCCTTTACAGAACTATGAAGAACTTGATTACTACAAATTACCAAAGCATACAGGAAATTACGTACTAACGGAGCCATATTGGTATTCAGAAAAAATAATCATCAGTCACTCAACACCGATATTCCGTGACGGACAATTCATTGGAATTGGGGGTGTCGATGTAACTCTCAATGGCATGGACAGCATTGTAAGTAACATTACAGCATTCCAGAGCGGATATGCCATACTTAGCAGCAACGAGGGTCTTATCCTTTCACATCCAACCAAAAAAGAATGGATCGGTGAAAAAACACTTTACGAATTCAATGATGATATCACTATGATGGCAGATGACATCAAAGAAGGAAAAAGTGGTCACATCGAAACAGTAGATCCGAGTACAGGAAAGCAGGTTATCGCATTCTATGAACCTACAAAAGAAGGAAAGTATTCATTCATACTTGTAGTTCCGAAAGATGATATGTTCAAAGGAGTTATAGACCTTAAGAATGAATTAATTACAATATTGATGATCGCAATATTGCTCATGGGACTGGTTGCGTCCCTTACAGCAAAAACTGTGAGCAAAAATATAGAAAATATTGTTAATGACTTTAAAGAGATTTCAGATTCTGCTTTAACCGGAAACTTTGATGCCAGAGCAAATACTGAGATTGACATTGATTTTAGAGAATTTACAGTCGGATTAAACCACCTGCTCGATAATCTCCAAAGATCAAGCGAACTTAATGAAGAAATGGCTGATATAATAGACCACAGTCCTGTAACTGTCTTTAAATGGAAGAATAAAAAAGGATGGCCAGTAGAACTTGTATCCGGGAACATAGCACTATTTGGTTATGTTGCTGATGATTTCATATCAAAAAAAATAAATTATGCAGACATCATCCACCCTGATGATCTTGAACGCGTAGAAGACATACTTTCAGAGAGTATTACAAAAAGAACCCCACATTTTAGCCAGTATCGGATAATAACAAGATCAGGAGAAATTCGTTGGGTTGAAGAACAGACACTCTTACAAATTGACAAAAATAATAATCTAAATTACATGCAGGGAATTATCGTTGATATAACGGAAAGAAAGAATGCCGAAGACCAGATAATTAATGCAAAAATAGCAGCAGAAGCCTCTAATCAAACAAAGAGCAAGTTCCTTGCAAACATGAGTCACGAACTCAGGACACCACTTAATTCAATAATTGGTTTTTCAGACATACTTCTCGAAAATATTGCAGGTCCAATTAATGAAAAGCAGGAAAAATACATTTATAATGTATTGAATAGTGGAAAGCATCTTCTAAACCTTATTAATGACATACTTGATCTTTCAAAAGTCGAAGCCGGAAAAATGGATATCCATTATGAGGTATTTTATGTGAGAGAGATCGTCACAAATGTTGTAACAATCATAAAACCTCTTGCACAAAAAAAGGCTATCAAGCTTGCGATAAATATTGAAGAGGGCATATCCACCATAAATGCAGACAAAACAAAATTCAAGCAGATCCTCTACAATCTTCTAAGTAATGCGATTAAATTTACAGATGAAAAAGGAGAAGTTCACCTGATAGTAACCTGTGTTGACAATCAACTGAAAATCAGTGTTACTGACACAGGTATTGGAATTGCTCAGGAAAATATTGAAAAGATATTCCAGCCATTCAAGCAGATCGAATCAGATAATTCCAGAAATTACCAGGGAACCGGACTTGGACTTGTTCTTGTCAAAACCTTTGTAGAACTACATGGCGGCAATATAGAGGTAAAAAGCAAAAAAGAAGCTGGAAGTACATTCACCTTCACCATACCAATTGATGAGATGAAAGTTTCAGAAAAAGAACAGAATGAAGAATAAAAGAGGAAACAGAACAGATTCGTTTTCGAACATTTCCAGAGAGGAAGAACAGGTCAATCTTCCACAGGGCAGGCACCCTCACCTCTTCTTAAATACCTGCAGATCTCACAGATCTTTGCAGAGACATTATCCACCTTACCCTCCTGTATCTCAAGAGCAAGACGAGATATCGACTCTTTCACATCTTCATCAAATTCTATACGATAGCCTCGTTTTTTTGTCATGTATTGAGACACGGCAGAAGGAGCCATTCCAAACATCTTTGCAACTTCTTTCTGTGCGATCCCGTTCTTTACAAGTTCCATTGCAAGAGCTGCACGGATAGCCGGGAGGATATCCCATACAACTGCCTGACAGGGAGTTTCCAGATTCATAATATCACTTACGAGATGCTATAGTACATTATATACTATATAGCTATACCATATAGCTTTCATAGCATATGGCTTCGTAACATATATATGTATTCACTATTGTGAAATTCTAGAGGGTGAATAATATAAATAAAAGATGTTTGTAAAGATTGATTAATCTGGAAGTATTTAATTTTATGTAAATACATTATAGGTATAAGAGTTAAATAAAATATGATATTATATATTGTCAATTAATAAATGAAAATTATAGATCATAATATCAATACTTAAAAGAGGGGTCCCATGTTCAGGAAAGCTTTGATCGTACTACTAATGGTGCTTTGTGTATTATCAGTTACAGCGTCTGCGTACACGCTTGATGATATCGAATGGAAATCTACAGAAACAAAAACTCTTCAATGGGGACATAATTTTGAAAATGGGGAAGCAAAAGATGATTCTTATGACACATATGTAATCAAAGCAGAGGACTTCTCAAGTGATGGGTTTGTGTCCTTATCCCTTTCGAAGGATGGACAGATCAAAGATATTGCCTCCCTCGGCTTGGCTGACAGCTGGGAATACAGGGATGAAGAGAATGGACAGGATATAAAACTCTTCATCAAGGAAATAAAGACCAATGTCGATCAATGGACCGGCAACATGGAAGATCCTACTGTGAAAGTTGAAGTATACAGAAGAGGTGTTCCTGACTTCGATATTGATATCAAGACTGAAAAGAACGAATATGACCCTAGATCCCCGAGCAATCCAAAAGAAGTGGTAACTACCATCACTGTAAAAAATAAAGGATATGCAAAAGCAGAAGATGTTGAGGTCATCGTTGATCCTGCAGGAATGGAACTGGCCGATGGAGATCTCAAGACCCACATAACCACATTAGCTAAAGATGAAACATCTGAAATCATAGAGGTCGACTTTGAGGTGCCCCACCTTTGGGAAGAAACCGATCTTGATATTGAAGTGACTGTACGAGCTAAAGACATCAATGGCGACATCCACGAAGACAGTGAGAAAAAGGAAATAACCGTAATGCCAAAGGCTGAACTAATACTTACAAAATCAATTATTGAAGAACTCTATATGGATGAGACAGCATATGTTTCGGTAGCGGTCCGCAATTATGGCATTTACAGCATGAACTCAGTTACAATAAAAGACACTGTACTTTCCAGTATGGAACTTAAAGACAGTGTAACACTTGAAAAGACAGTATCATTCAAGCCCGGAGAAACCATTGAAGTTTTCTCCTATGCACTGAAACCCATTAAACCAGGGAAATACACATCACCTGAAGCAGTTGCAACATATACAGCCTCTAACGGTAAAACCTATACATATGAATCAGAAGATCCAAAGATCGAGATCAATGGACCTTACATCACCCTGTCCCAGAAAATGGATAAAACAAAAGTAGAACCTGGGACCGAGGTTAAAGTTACTGTGACCACTAAGAACGAAGGTAACAGGGATGCAAGCACAAGAGTGTCATCCACTGATTTCCCCGAAGGTTCAACTTTTGTCAGTGGTGATACATCCTTTGATAAAGTACTGGGAAAAGGTGAATCCGGAAGCTATTCATACATTCTGAAGATGAATGATGAAGGAACATTCAAACTTTCACCTGCAACTGCAACTTTTATCGATATGGAAAGCTACAAAGGTGAAAAAATATCTAACATGCCTGAGATAACGGTAGAAATTCCTGAACCTAAAGAGACCTCAACTTCATCAAGTACAAGTAATCCATCAAACGGTGACAGTTCACAACCAGGAACTGAATCAAATGAAGAGGTTGTGGAACCTGGTTTCGAATCGATCTTCGCAATTACTGCACTTGCAGGCGTATATCTGGCAATAAGAAGGAGAAAATAAATAGATCATGCGTATGAGAATTAAAGTCTGCCTGATCGTTTTATTTGCCATAGCCCTATGTGCAAATACAGCCATCGCCTCTTCCGATGAGAATACTAACTGGAACGAGACGGTCAACCATACCCTTTACTGGGGAGATAGTATCGAGGTAGATGGCTTTTTGATCAAGGCAAATGATTTCTCAAAGGCAAGACCTTTCGATATTGAAACCGATTACGTAATGCTTACCATTAACTCCGATGACTCGGAAGAATGGAGTGCACTGCTCTCGGTCAACAACAGCCAGATACCCAACACTAAGATCTTTGGGGAAAGGTTGAACATAACTGCTTTTGAGGTCGTTACGGGAATTGATATTCCAGCTCCCTACACAAAGATAGGAGTTTCCACATTTAATGTTACAGAAAAAGATATCGATAGCTGGATCAACAACACCATCTTTGTCACCAAGACCAGATCTAAAGATACCTACATTGATGAAAGGGTCTTTATTACAATCCAGATCAACAATCTTCGGAATCTGGAATTCCAGAGCGTTCTAATAAACGAAACATTACCTGAAAACATATTAATGGACCCTGATATCAATGTGGATCAAACGGTCAATATAAGTCCATATTCAAAGAACACGATCCAATATTCTGTCAAAGCATTACGTCCCGGGAACTACACCATCCCACCTACTGAGATCGAAATCATAGACAATGGGATAAAGTACTACCAATACACCAACTCAACGGAACTAGTTGTATACGGACCATACATCAATGCTACAAAGACAGCCAAAGTTGATGGAAATAACCCACAACTTTATGATATCACTATAAAAGTGAAGAATGAAGGCAATCGTGCAGCATATGTAGAGATCAATGATGAGATGTTACCAAACTCAGTTGTCATGCAAGGAAAGATCGCAACTGAAATGGTCATCTTCCCCGATAAAATAAAAACCCTGGAATATTCTATAAGGATCGAAGATATTGAAGGAAACCCAATAGTGCCTTCGGCTAAAGTATACTTCTCAGATTCAAAAGGATATTCTGACATTTTCAAAACAAAAAAATTCTACTTACTTGAAGAAGAGGAAGATTTACCAGAACCCATCGAAATCCCAGAAGATGATCAGAATACGGAAGTTTCTGGAACTCCAACTGAAGAAAATGATGGAGAGGACACTGAATACCCTTCATTCGGAAGAATCCGATCTGTAAAGGACATCCTCGATAACACGATGAGAATAATCAATGAAGCGCTTGAACACAAGTGAGAACTCATCTTATATAGAACGAAATCTTTTTAGCCCTCCCAATAGTTTAGGCTACAGGAATGAGACATGAAAAAAGAACAAGGATTTGAAAAAGCTAAATTCGAGATAATACTCTCGGGAAGATCAAATGTTGGAAAATCATCCATCATACGAGAGCTTACGGGTAAAAAAGTGAAAATCGGCAAACGTCCGGGAGTTACATTAAAACCCGCCCATAGCCTGCGTTCTGATCTGTTAATTACGGATCTTCCCGGATTCGGGTTCATGAGCGGTGTGAAAGACCGAAAGCAGGACATCGTGAAGGACCAGATCGTACGTTACATAGAGGATAATGCTGACAGAATAAAGATAGCAGTCCTTGTCACTGACGCAGTTTCATTTATAGATGTGGTCGAACGCTGGGAAAGCCGCAATCAGATACCTATAGACATCGAAATGTTCGATCTATTCAATGAACTTGGATTTGATACCATTGTCGCCATAAACAAGATGGATCGAATAAAGGACGTAGAACAGCAAGAGAGACTTGATGGCATCGTTGAAAAGCTTGGCCTGACTCCTCCTTGGGACCAGTGGAATTACATAATTGCACCAACAAGTGCAAAAAAAGGAGACATCAAAACACTTAAAGGACTAATCAGAAAGCGACTTCACGATATTAAGAGAGATGACCTTTTCAAATATATCTGAGACAACTATAGGTAAATGAAATTTAACCTCATTTGCCTATAATTTAGTTTGCCTACAACTTACGTACTTAATTACTTACTCCGCACCCTTCATTTTTTACCTTACATGGAAAGCAGCACCAATATCAAGTGCTACCTTTTCACATTTTTCAATATCGATGTCATTGAAACCCACAACTGTCATACGAGTTAGAATTCCCGCTGCAATGGCATCTCTTGTGAAATCCAGCATAGCATTATAGGAACCCTCAAAAGCAGGTCTGCACAACTCATTATATTTACT
Source organism: Methanococcoides methylutens (assembly GCF_000765475.1). Classification (NCBI taxonomy): domain Archaea; kingdom Methanobacteriati; phylum Methanobacteriota; class Methanomicrobia; order Methanosarcinales; family Methanosarcinaceae; genus Methanococcoides; species Methanococcoides methylutens. The sequence goes on along the minus strand of NZ_JRHO01000010.1, from coordinate 167,234 downwards.
TTCGGATTCTGCATTAAGGCTCACAGACACCTCATCAAGACCTGCTTCTTTCAACTCAGCCACAACATTCCTTTCAGGATAAAGCAACTGGGCATGGCCATTGGTATCAAGCCTTATCTTTACGCCACGTCCCTTGAGCCAGTGAGTGACCTCCAGCAGGACATCAAAACGAAGCGTTGCCTCGCCAAACCCTGTAAATACCACTTCCCGGTATTTACTCAGATCGATCGACCCCAGCTTACCCAGTATATCTTCGACAGAAGGCTCTTTTTTGAGGCGAAGGTCGTAACCGTAAACACCATCAGAGCCATCGCGTATGCAGAAAACACAACTTGCGCTGCACCTATTGGTTATATTAAGATACAGGTTACCATGTGCTTCATAGCAAATAGTACCAACATTAGCGAGAGATCCATCAAATTCGTCTTCTGTCATTTGCACCCTCTTCAATTTTCATCATTATTATTCCAGAGACCTGAATCTATTACAGAGTATCTTTCATGTTGAACATCCGGTGAAAGGAAATACATTCCTGCTTTAGAACCATTATCCAACAATACTTCTTCCCTGAAGAACCATTTGCCTTCAAGATCATCTATGGAATCCAATGTTTCATCATCCACAACAAAAAGCTCGCCACAAATCCTTGATAGGGGATCACCCATCACCACACCGGGAAAATCCTGCATGTCCAACATACGAAATCTCGCTTTTGTACAGACCTCAGATACAAGAACAGAATCTCCAAGTAGATGATGGTTACGATATCCAGTTTTTAAAGTCCCGTAAACAAATAAAAGGCTCATTTTATCCCAAAGTTCATCTTGATGAGGCCTTTCCTGACCGCATCAGGTAACTGACCGCACTGTAATGCCTTCATGTGCTCAGGATCGATCATCTTTATCGCTGCAGACATCATTGAATCGGAGCGCATGAGATTATCCATTAGCTTTCTCACATAGACTGCGGTCTTGATCTCAAGTCCCATCTCTTTTCTCCAGCGCTCATCATAATCTGTCAGCTTGCATTTACCTTCAAGAGAATCAACGGCAGTCTGGCCAGCGATCTTTCCGCCAACCATTGCAGTGGATATACCGCCACCATTGGTAGCGATGATATGGCCGGCAGCATCACCGGCAACAAGTGTATCCTTGGTAGCAGTCACTTTTGGAGCACCACCAACAGGCACAAGCCCGGAAACAACGGAAATTATAGAACCGCCAGTCAGCTTTTTACTGGCAATCGGGTGCTCATACATAAACCTTTCAAGATAATCCCTTGCAGACATACCATTCCTGAAAAGGACTTCCCTTATACCTACACCAATATTAGCAGTATCGCCTCCCTGGGAGATAACCCAGGCATAGCCACCGGGAACATAATCTTTTCCAAAGTACATCTCCACAGCATCCCGGTCAACATCCACACCGCTGATCTCATATTCGAATGCCGTACCTGTACCCATTGGATCAGGATCACGCACAAGTCCCTTTGCTTTTCCAACGATCGAATTAGGACCATCAGCACCAATGAGAACTTTACCGTGGATCGTATGTTCACCGAAAACACCATCAACCTTAACAGTAGTGCCATTTACCTCAAGTACATTGGTACCTGCCATGAGCTGTGCACCGGATTTGCCTGCCACCTTTGCAAGATACTTGTCAAACCTGCGCCTGTCGATAGCATCAGCATCTACTTCAAATTCCTTGGAATTACCATTGGGAGCAATAAAGCGCTGTACACTACTTGAAGCATGTATGCATTCCGAAGGTATTGACTCAAGAGTAAAGGGAAGCTCAGCATTTGGAACAAGCTCCTGCAGAGTTTCAAGACGAGGAAGGAAACCGCCACATTGGAGTGGTATACCAATATCCTTCTTTTTATCGATGAGAAGTACGGATGCGCCTGCCTGTGCTGCATAGGTTGCAGCTGTAGAACCGGCAGGCCCTGCACCGACAATGATCAGGTCATATGATGTTTCAGGCGTCATGGGAATGTGTTCTATAAGAGTGATATATTATAAATCTGTTTCAGCGGTTCATACAACGAAGATATAATAGTGTAAATGTGGAACTAACGAAAAAGCGAGTAAGCAAGTGAGTGGAATGTAAGTGGAAAATCAATGACGGAAATAAGGAAATTTGAAAATTTAGAAGAATCAGAGAAATAAGTAAGAATTTACAAAAAACGGTCGTGTAAAGAATAAATGAATCTATTCTTCACATCAAAAAAGAAGCTGAGAAATTACTCAGCTACTTCACCGAAAGCGAACTTGCGCATTACTTTGGTGACCTTGATGGTCACTTCGTCGCCAACGGAGGTGGCAGGTACAAAGATCACAAAACCGCTTACTCTTGCGATGCCGTCTCCTTCCTTTGCAATATCTTCAATTGTTACGTCGTATGTTTCGCCAGCTTCTACTGGAGCAGTTGATTCCATGTTGTTGAACAAATATTTCACATCCTTTTTGTGATGCTTGAAAGGACTAACTAAGCTGGAAAACATAATGGAAAAGAAGCACATACTTGAGTAAATACCACCTAATACCTTACGTTTGAAGCAAAAAGTTATACTTTAAAGCATTAATCAAATTGAATGGATGGGATATAAGGGTTCTGGTCTAAAAAAGCAATAGGAGACAGTATCTTTAATAACCGCCGCCTACCTGTAAAAGTTCAAAATCCAATTCATCCGGAACATTTGCCTTGAAAACAAAGACATTACACTTAAGGTTCCTCGCCTCTGTAATAGCACGCTTCTGAGTATCCGTGATCTGACCATCAGAAGTAGCGATGCAGAACATCTTCCGATCATTGTTGCTAACAAGGAAATCAAAGTCTTCTGAATAAGCTTTCAGGAAATCCACAAACGTTTTGAGCTCATCCCATTTGCTGCATAAGTGAATATTCTTTGATGCAGAGTTCTCCACATACCAATCCTTGCTCATATAAGGATATGCATTATACTGGTCTTCAAGCTCTTCAAAGCTCTTGTAGATCCGATCCACATCACGCCTGAGACTGATCCATTTCCAGCCCTGGTCTGCAAAGTACCTTGCTGCCAGTATTTCAACAATTGCTTCTTTATCGTTAATTTCCAGTTTCATCATAACACCTAAAGATCAAAGATCATCATCCTGTGAATAGCTCCTTCCAAGACGAAGAGCTATTTCAGCTTTTTCAAGTTCACATCCCAGATAAGATGCATGGTCCACCTTTGATATGAGCTTCATATTCATAATAGTGTCCATTATATCTCTTGCATTTTGTCCCACGATCGTTGCTTTTTCATGTTGTGCGACGATAACGCCACCATCATCATCTGCAGCTATACCAATCCTGAAAGGACCTAACGGGTCAAGTTCCCATCCGGCAAAATTCTGCGCTATTACATATTTTTCCGGAACTTCAACATCCGGACGCCTTCGTTTTTCTTTAAGGCATAGGAGATCGAGACCCAGGTCTTTTGGAGAACTTTCCCTTTCCTTTGCAAGGGCCATCATCTTTGCTGCTGTGTTCAGTTCACTGATAGAACCACGTGTTTTTTCACTGAACTCAGGCGTGAACAAAATGCATGAACCCACATCTGCAGCAATTCCACAAAGGGTTGCATTGACTCCTACAGAATCAGCGTCAATAAGTTCAGTTACATTCCCAACCCCAAAAAATACAGGAACATCAGGATACTCTTCATGGAATCGGGAATACCTTACGATCGATCTTGAGATACCATGCCCTATTGGATCAAGCACAGGATCGGCGATAATATTACTAATTCCTGCTGATCTGGCAGCATCAATGTTTTTTATAAGGCTCTCAAAACCTTCCCCGGCATCTGGAATTATGACTACTGCAACACCTGCAAGAGCAACTTCTTGTGCCACTTCATCAATATTACTGGAATTCAGGCTCAGCACAAGATCAATACCCTCATTCAGTGCAGCCTTGATCAGCTCCGGCTCCAGCGTGTCAATACTTATAGGAACAGTGGACACTTTACGAGCCACATTTACAGCTCTTTTTACATCCTCAGAAGATGCAGTGAGAGATGCACCAAGATCTATGATATCAGCGCCTTTTTTGATGAACGAACTTATCCTTTTTGAAAGTATATCCTCATCAAGACCGGTTGCATCCACAACCTCGGCCATCACTTTCATTCGAGAACCGCCACCAAGCTTCACATTTTCAAGGTTCATAAGTGGTTCAGCTTTTTCCTCTACCTCATCAAGAGTCTCCAGGGCAATATCCCTCCATACATCGGAGAGAAGCTCACATGCAGGAACCTCCAGTGAGAACTCCATCTCGTCGACGAAGCGGAGCACACTACTAAGATCATAAGCATGTTTGGGACCCAGGAATACCTTGCACCCCAATTCTTTTGCAACAAGTGAAAAATCTCCGGTACAAAGACCCGGTATAAAGATCACATCATACTTCTTCTGCTGCTTTTTCAAGGCAGAGAGCAGCCTGTGAGGAGTGAGAAATGCGGCTACTTCAACATCCAGAACAAGAACATCGGCGTTATCAACTACAGAGTAACCTACAGAGTAACGTACAGTTTTCTCTGCGAGCTTACCGGTTGCGACCAGAATATCCATGACCTAAGATTAGCTGCATTGTAAAAAAGAATATCTATTGGAAGAAAAGCAGATCAATAAAAAAGTGGTGGAATAGGACCGGCGATAATTCACACCGACCTATAAAAAATGAATTTACTGGATTATGTCGATGATTGAACCACCATGTGATGCCTGTGCACCTATTGGTTCAACTACGGTACGACGTCCCCGTTCGACCCGAGAAAAAGAGGAGGACCTCGATGTGTTTGTGTTTGTATTAGTATTTGTGTTCTCAACAATACCTGATTGGAACTGAGGACCAAGTACCTGTGCAGACTGCACACCGGTCATGATAGCCATGACACGTACCTTTCCTTCGTAATCGTCCCTGATACGTGCCCCCCAGATGACATTTGCATTTGGTGAAAGCTCATAGGTAAGGGATGCTGCGATCTCTTCTGCTTCCTTCAGGCTAAGATCTGGACCACCTGTGATGTGTACAAGGCTGCCTGTTGCGCCTCTGTAGTCAACATCAAGGAGTGGGTGATTGAGTGCTGTGCGAACAACGTCGTTGCTCTTGTCCTGGTTCTTGCTGTCCCCGACAAGCATGACAGCAACGCCACCGCAGCCCATGATAGCACGGATATCTGCGTAGTCAAGGTTAATGAGAGATGGCTGTGTGATAGTCTCTGTGATTCCTTTTACAGTCTCAGCGATAAGCTGGTCCATAACGGAGAATGCCTGCTCAATAGGCAGGTTTGGAACGTAATCAAGAAGCCTGTTGTTGTCAAGAACGATAACTGTATCAGCTGCCCTGCGGAAGTCCTCAAGACCTTCTTCTGCCTTTACGGTACGTGCACGCTCTACTCTGAACGGACTGGACACCATACCTACTACGATAGCTCCCTGCTCCTTTGCGATCTCTGCAACAACAGGTGCTACACCAGTACCGGTTCCTCCACCCATACCAGCTGTTACGAAAACAAGGTCACTTTCCTTGAAGATCTCTTCAAGAGTACCACGTGCAAGCTCTGCAGCTTTTGCGCCAACTTCAGGATAACCGCCAGCACCAAGACCTCTTGTGAGTGTCTTGCCAACAAGGATCTTCTTGTCAGCACGGATATGATCCAGATGCTGTTTATCGGTGTTAATAGCAATAGTTTCTGCACCTTCAATACCGATGTTGTACAAACGGTTGATGGTGTTGTTTCCAGCACCGCCACAACCAACTATGGTGATCCGGGGCATTCCGAAACCATCGAACTGGTCGTCTGCTGATACTGATTGCCTGTACTCTTTTTCTTTCTCTGTATGTCTTAATGCTTCTTGTACTATAGACTGCACGTTCATCCCCTCTCTTGGATATTGCATTCTGCTGCATTTGCGTGTATTAAGCACGCTGACTGTAGTTAGATCAATGTTATGCCCCTTACAATTACGACAGGAGGCTTATACTCTCTCTTGTCCGCAAGCATCCCTGCGGCCGCTCGTGTTGTAAGCGAACGGTTATATTCCGGCAAAAATGAAGTAGTCTATAGTAATCACTGACCGAGTCACTACTACCGGGAATCCCGATAACATCCTTCACATCACCCTCTCTTGCTGTCAGAACTAAATCTGACATATGAAACAGACCTGAATGACATACACCTGAATGTTTGTCGACCTGTCCCAATATGACTGTCGTCTAAAAATACTATTTATAGATATTGATATATAAGGTTATCGACAATTGTCGCAAAGCACTTGGACATCACTGCAATCGATTTTATATTCGATTTGATATTCAATACGATTTATAATTCTAATATTGTCGAACTTTTGCAAACTTTTATTATTTTTTTGATATTTAAAAGAAAAAACAGGAAAGAACATACCAATTGTAAATATTGTAAAATAATATATCATACTGAACTTTATTATATAACCTGATCAATAATCATTTGTAAAGTTCCAGAAAAGTACTTGCTACCAAAAAGAAATTTTGAATAAATAGGAAAAGCAAGCATGAAAAGCAACCTGGATAAAAGATGATCTCAGATAATAAGGAATGATAATATGGGAAGATATTCAGTCGATGAATTCATTGAAATGACCGGGCAAAAAGACCTGGGAGAAGGTTTGTTCGAGCTTGAAAGGGACAGGATGCTTGAGCTTAACCTCAATGGCCGGGTATGGACAAAACGAGGTTCAATGGTAGCTTATCTTGGTGACGTTAAGTTCACAAGAGAAGGAGTACTCGAACACGGTGTTGGAAAAATGCTTAAAAAGGCAGTCACCGGAGAAGGTGTCAGCCTTACAAAAGCAGAAGGACAGGGGAAAGTTTACCTTGCAGATGAAGGCAAAAAGATCTCCATACTTAAACTTGATAACGACTCTATTTTTGTCAATGGTAATGACCTTCTTGCTTTTGAAGATGGGATAAACTGGGACATCAAGATCATGAAAAAGGTCACCGGAATGCTCGCAGGAGGACTTTTCAACGTCAAACTTGAAGGGACAGGAATGGTAGCGATCACCACACACTACGACCCGCTGACACTTAAAGTAACAAAGAACAGACCGGTCTTTACAGATCCAAATGCAACAGTTGCATGGTCAGGCAACCTGAAACCAGATCTTAAGACCGACATATCCCTCAAGACACTTGTCGGACGTACAAGCGGAGAAAGTGTACAGATGGCGTTCAAAGGGGAAGGATTTGTCGTAATACAACCTTACGAGGAAATTCCATTCCAGGCAGCACCACCTTCTTAAAAATAAAGAGGAAAAAATAAGCGAAGGTGCAGCAATGCACCTTCAACCTTATACTTAATTACCCTTTGGTAATGCACTCATATCGCACATCAGCACGACTTATTTTTGGCACATTGCCCCACATTCCCATATATTCCCCCTGAACTACCAGAGCACCACCTATACCGGGAATTCCTTTTACAACATCGAATGCTTGCTCAACAGCATCCCTGCCAGTATCAGTTGCATTTGAAAGAGCTGTAGCTGCAGAGTCCGCCAGAGAAACATCATCCGAAAATATGACAGCAGCATCTGCCTGTCCAAAACTTATGGATGGACCCACAGTACCAGAAGAGGTGCATATCCCGCGAATTTTCGACGAAGGTTCAATTACAAGTCCAATATCCTTAATTGAGGAAGTTCCTGCATATATGCCAATGATAACCTGCCGGTCATTAACGATAGCAATATCCCCACCATTATCAACGATACCATAAGAGGCACCTGCATCCACCATTGCTTCAACGGCAAGCGCTGATATTGTACCGGCAACGGCGCTCATGGGACCAATGCCCATAGTATTGCCTGCCTTTACAAGTCTCCTGACGACTTCCGGTGCATCCTCACTACATTCATAGGGCTCCAGAGTTATCTTAAAATAATGGTCCCGGAGGATATACCCCTCCAATTCTGCCCTATTCAGAGCGATTGCACGCTTTGCTGCATCAATATGAGACTGATCGTCACCAACGATGGTGACAATGGTCTCCTTGAGCTGAAAATGCTCTTTCATGATCTCGGATCACTGGCCAAGGGCCAGGGCGTTATGCGGACACATTTTAAGGCAGGTACCACACTGGATACATTTATCAGAATCGGCCTTAATGCTCCAGTCATCTGCGAATGAGAATACCTTCACAGGACAGACAGAGATACAGGCACCACATTCCACGCACTCTTCCTCGTCCCGGTGTATCGGAGTATTAAGGACCACGACCTCAGCACCCCTGCTAACAAGGGCATCACGGATCTTCACAAGCTGATCGGAGGGTATCTCAGCCACAACTTCGCCATGGATCGGATCGAAGTGTGCCTGGGATATGTTCAGTAGTGAACCTGTTTCGATAATAGCTTCTGCAAGGATAGGTGTTGTAACGATATCCGCAGCCATATTTATTTTGATCATCATTGTTAGTGCCTCCTTGCAAGCAATTTACTGATATCATCACTTGTGACTATGCCCACAACATGCTTATTAGAATCGATCACCGGAAGTGCAGAAACATTATTGCTATCCAGTTTGAAAGCGGAAATGTCGACAGCTTCATCAGGACATGTTGTGACAACCTTTCGGGTCATTATATCCTTGACAAGATCATGTTCATCCTTTGCCACAGCCTTTGAGATATCCCATGCAGTTACAATTCCCACAAGGTGATTACCACTATCGACCACAGGCAGATGGTTGAATTGTTTTTCCATGATAATCTTAGCAGCATCATGGAAACCTGCATCCTCATGGATAGTTGTAACATCTGAGGACATAATGTCCACCACAAGTAGATCCACATTGCTTTGTTTCATTGCATTGCAGGGTGTGGTCGTAGGAAGACGTTCCACAGGCATGCTAACGAAGAATTCACCGGCCTTGATCCAATCCTTTAATTCATTGGCTATCTGGCGTGATTTCTTGAAACTTGACATTGGAGAGGTAGGAACTTCTTTTCCATTAATGTCTATAGAGCCTGAACGAAGTTCACCATATGTAACGGTCCTGAGTACCGGACGGTCCCTGCTGGGAATTCCATAGTCAAGCAGATTAGTGACAATATCATCATCCGTTATTGCAGTGGCCTTTGCGAGGTCTTCATTGAGGATCGGGATCGGAATGCCCATTCCAACATAAAGTGATGTACCATAGCCTTCGAATGTTGCAGCGCGGATGTATTCAGAACTCATATTCTTAAGGTCACCTTTTAGCATCAGTGTGCCAAAACCTGCTGCAGGGGAGTGCTGCGTACCTTCGCCCACAATATAACCCTGAGTCCCCCCCAGGAAAATACGCGTACCAGTACCAATGGTCTCATAGTTCGGATCATTGTGCATAGGTGAAAGTACTCCTGCACCGGAGTATGTAACATTTCCATGATGGGGTAGCAGTGAACCCATATAAGTGTGCAGAGTATGATTTGTGCTGTTGGTCGCAGCATTGTACTTCTGATAAGAATTACGTGGATTTAGCATGATAGCCTGATTCAGGTCATATATATTGATGGTCGTATCAATAACCTTTCTTGGATAGCAGTCTGTTCCAGGAGAAGTACCGTGCAGGTCAATTGAATTACCACGGATCAGGTCCTCAATTACATGCGCACCGCCATATTCAATGCCCTTTGACTGGGACTGCTGTGTTGCACCGATATAAGCATCCACGGCAGCAACACCGGAATATGCCTCCACGTCATTAAGCCATAGCTTCCCGATCCTGATAGGAGGCTCAGAATGACCAAAGTTCAGCCATACACCAGATGAACACATGGCTCCGAAGGTACCTGTAGTAACAACATCTACCTCTTTAGCAGCACCTTCTGCTCCTAATTCCCCTACAATATCCACCATTTCCTCAGCAGTTACAACGTTAACGCTGCCATCACGTATCCTGCCATTGATCTCATGAATTGATTTTTTGACCATATAGATTACCTCTGCATTATATTGAGTAATAAACAATCGTGCATATATTACTTCCGGTAATTTAAAATTTGGATAAATTGACTTCAAGTTCAAAAAAGAAAATGAAATGAAATGAAATGAAATGAAATGAGAAAGAGAAAGAGAATGGAAATCAAAATAAAAATGGAAATAGAAATCAAAAAAGAAATGTACAACTGGTAAGCCGGAAAGATTAATTAAAAATTAAACTTTAAAAATTAAATTATAATAGTTAAACCCTGAAAATTAAAAGATAAAAGAAAAGTAGGAGATCATTTTGGTAACGTTATATGTACAGTAGTACCAAAACCTTCCAGACTCTTCAACCATATCTTACCATTGTGAACATTGACTATCCTCTTAGATACATGCAAGCCCAAACCTGTGCCACCATAGATCCTGGTAAGAGATCCATCCACCTGATAAAAACTTTCAAAGACCTTATCCACCTTATCCCCGGGAATTCCAATACCATTGTCCTTCACGCGGATATGGATATGATCTGCTTCATCCTGAACTGAAATTATCACTTCCCCCTCAGACATAAACTTGACCGCATTGTCAAGAATATTGTTCAATGCAGTTGTCAGGCGTTCTTCATCACCACAGATGTTTGGAATACTATCAGGAACGTCTTCTTTGAACACAATATTATTTGCACCCACCTGAGCACGTGCAACTTCAATAGAATTGGCGATAAATCTCCTGACTGAAACCGTCGTGAAATTGTATTTGTATTTGCCTTCCTTTTCCATGCTCATGTAAAGCAAGGAATCGATAAGACTTCTGAGTTTCTCAGCATTTCTTACAACAGCGTCGTTAGCTCTTTTCTGTTCGATACTCAGTGGACCGAATTTTCCCTCACCCAGAAGTTCACTGAAACCTTTGATAGATATCATAGGCGTCTTTAGTTCATGGCTGAGGTTTGCAAAGAACTCATTTTTCATTTTGTCAACAGATCTGAGATCCTCATAATCGCCCTGGGTCTTCTCGAACAATTGGGCATTCTCGATAGCAATACCAATGTGTTTTCCTACATGTTCAAGAACTTTTATGTTCTTCTCATTAATTGACTCATTGTCCGATATCTGCAGAAGAACAAAACCAACTACTTTATCCCTTGAATAAAGATAGAATGTAAGGTTGTTCCTTGTTACAAAGCGAGAATCCTTCCGGACAACCTCTTCAGAGATAATAGCATGCTTTGGAAGGTCTCCGACATTCTTGAACATGTCCTCTTCTCTGGAATAGGAAATGTTGGATGCAAGATCATCTTCAGGTCCAATATGTGCCCTGAGATTAGCCTCCCGTTTATCGTGATCGATAATATACACGCCACCTGCATCTATATCCAGAAGATCACCGATCTCCATCAGTATCTCCGAAAGCAGGTCATCGATATCCAATGACTCAGATGCAAGTGTGACTGCAGAATAAAGGACAGAGATATCACGCTCATTGTCCGCGATCTCCATTTCAGCAAGTTTGCGACTTGTTATGTCAAAGATGATACCATAAAAATGACTGATGCTTTGATCAGCATTCCTTTCGATCAAAGTGCCCTCATATACCCACCGGACATCATTGGACTCTGTCAGAAGCCTGTATTCACAGTTGAACTGTTCTTTTCCATTAGAAGCAGCTTCATCGATCAGTTTCTGGACATTGTCCCGATCATCAGGATGTAATATATTATGGTAAAGCAAAGTTCCAGATACAAAGTCTTCCTCCGCATATCCGAACTTTTCAACATTCTCGGTCACAAATTCTACAGGGCGACCTTCCTGTGCAGACCAGAAAAAAATAACAGCAGGACTCCTGTTAATGATAGACTCCAGGCGGACCCTTGCCTCAGCTGAATCTTTTATTTCCTTAAGTGATCGCTTTAATACCGACTCCAGATCGACCTTTCCCCGAATATCCATAGATACATTTTGTTCTTCATTCATACGACCTCATCCCATTGGCCAGATTGTAGACTGTATATAACCAATTGTGACAAACATATATAAGTATGTATATGTTACGATTTGTATAATAACAAATATATACCAGTTTAATTACGATCGTTAGCCGTGTGAATAATTACCATAATAATCATAATTGGAAGTAGCTATAAAGCATATAGTTGAAAAAAAGAGATCAAAAACTAGCCTGTTTTTCCCAAATAAGTCCCCAGAGTCAAAACTGGAAGTCAATTATTGAACAGTACTATTAGGAAGTTATCCCAAAAACTTATTAAAGGCAAAAGAGTATAGCCAGAAGAAATTCTTTAGATCAATCAAACACTTAGATTTAGCTAAAACTTACAAATTTAATCGAGTTGATAATAATGGCAATAGAAAAAGGAGACGTTATTAAACTGTCATACACCGGAAAGTTCAACGGAGACCAGATCTTTGATACAACCAATGAAGATCTTGCAAAAGAGAACGAGATCTACAACCCACGCGGCATGTACGGTGGCGACATAGTAATCGTGGGCGCAGGACACACCATTGCAGGTCTTGACGCTGATCTTGAAGGCAAGGAAGTTGGATACAGCGGAAACGTTATTATCCCACCAGAAGGCGGATTTGGCGACCACGACCCAAAACTTGTTGAGAACATGTCCCTTACAAAGTTCAAAGACCAGAAAGCATACCCTGGCATGAACATCGAGATCGACAACAAGAGAGGTACCGTCACAAAGGTCATCGGACGCAGGGTACGTGTTGACTTCAACCACCCACTTGCAGGCAAGGAAGTTACCTACGAGTACACCATCGATGAGAAGATCGAAGACGTTACTGAGAAGGTAAAAGGCATTCTTGCACTTTACACCGGAGTCCCAGACCTTGAAGTAGAGGTAAATGATAACAAGGCAGCTATTGAGGTACCTGCAATGCTTACATTCAACCAGCGCTGGCTCATGGCAAAGGGAAGAGTTGCAAACGAACTTGTAGAGTACGTAGGCCTTGACAAAGTAAGCTACATTGAATCCTACCCAGTTGAGACCCCAGCACCTGCTGTAGAGGCTGAGGAAGAGATCACAGAAAGTGAAGAGTAAACCTCTTCACATTCTTTTCTGGAAGGCTGATCTAGCCTTTTGGAGCAAAAGTATTATACCTGAAAACACTATTTAGGAACCATTCAATTGCTGAGGTAGCCAAGTGGACTACGGCGCCGGTCTTGAAAACCGGTAGTGCTAACGCGCTGCAGGAGTTCGAATCTCCTCCTCAGCGTCCACATTCTTTTTTTGTTATCATTTTTAGCTCAAATTCAATTGGTTTATTGGATCGAGGTTATACTTTTTGGTCGCTTGAGCCATAATACTACTTCAATTTGAGGAAGAGCATATCAAAAGATCCAATATGGTGTGATCCATTCTCATTCTATTTTCAATTTATTCCCCACATACCCGAGAACTACTTCTTCAACAAAAACTCCAGCAGATCCAACCAACAATAGTGCTGCATACAACGCTACCATATTGTGCAAATGATAATTTTGGAAGAGCATTACTCCAATTCCCCGATCCGTTGCTCCAAAGATCATCTCGCCCATGATCTGAAAAAGCAAACACAATAAATACCCTATTTTGATCGCAAGCATTTTGTGACCACTGCCAGAAATTAATGCAACCAGTAAAAGGGGAACCAAGATCGATTGCAGGACGATCAAACCTTTTGAAAGACCAAACAATACGATAAAAATGGGTGCCTTTATCACGATCGCAGTTCCAATTCCAAAGATCATAAACCAGAATACTGGAGTAATAGCCCACTTTAACTTTTCCGATCTGTATATGAGAGTCCCGAATGACAAACCTACCAGCGAGATCATCAATAGTTCCAAAAAGGAAAAAGCAAGTGTTACCCCAAGGTGATAAATCAAAGATGACGAGATGGCCTGGACAACAGCAGAGAATGGTGGAAACTCATATGTTGCAAGAACCGTTCTTGCCAATATTTCCCAGAATAAAAACAATAGACCAAATGGAATAATGTGGAAGAACAACTGTGAAGATATGCTTTTAAACTTTTTAGATATTATTATAGTTCTCATTCTTACACTTCCTGAAATCACCTATTTTATAGAATGTTGCCTGGCAAGATATTCCTTTAGAAATCCGATTTTTAAAACATATTAGAGAGTTAAAGCCGGGAATATAGCGGAAAACCAGTATAACCACAATATTATAGTTATGATCCCTGCAAGTACTATCTTGACAATATTCCTTGTGAACATGGCAAATATACACCCACAAACAACACCAGGAGATAACAGAAAAAGTGAAGGAACCAACATTCGTGGCAGGTAATGGAACAAACCGGGAATTATATTTGTTTCAATGGAGAGCAAATGATACACCCCAAGCGTTCCGAGAACAACAAAGACACCAATTAGATTTTCATTTATATCTTTACTTTTGATCTGCATATACTACACCAACCTTATCAAGCGATCGTAGCACCATCAAAAACGATGCTTACCCCTTCGGAAGGAATCACAAATTCCAGATGTTCTGAACTTCCTACATTGGTAGAGTATTCAACGCTGCCATTTTGAGTTACGATAAAACCATTATCCAGCGTGAGCCTGTAAGTGTAAATTCCCAATTCAGGAACTGATTTTCTGATCCCTATCCTAGTATCTGCTTCTATCACATACACCTCATCATAAAGCCGCACATCCTGCGGATCAATTATCTCCACTCGCACTTCATGGTCTGCAATATCTTCGTTCTCAATGCTTAGCACTGCATCATCGATCTGTATTTTGGGGACAGCAATCATAAAAGCAAGAAGGATGAGTCCAACGATCGCTATCATAACAATTGCAACAATTACCGGATTTATTCTTTGCATAATTCCACCTAAGCTCCCTGTCACTCAAACAATAAGATGCCTATGAAAGTTCCAATGGCCATGCTGATCGCCATGACAAATGTGTACTTCCACCTTATTTCGTGGAACATGAAATAGTTGACAGGGAGACCAAAAAGGAACATGATAATTCCCATGAACAATGGATATAGATATGAAAAAGTCATTATATCCTCCGGTAAACACTGCTTAAATCAAACCGTCTCCAGAAGCTCATCCAAAGTGAAAGATTCCCCGAAATGGATAGCTTTACCATCATTAGTTAATGTGAATTTACCTTGCGAAACGCCAGTGACCACAAAGTGCTCAGGACCATGATCCATAGTACGAGGCCATGTGTCATTTTTCAGGTAAAGGAATACTTTTTCCCCAGGAGTAAAGGAAGGCTCATCCTCCACATCAATGATGATAATATCTTTTTCACCACCAAGTGTCCTTACTATGACCTCCTTTTCAGCTAATGGGTTTTTGAGGTACTCGTCCACAATTATCACCACATCCGTAGAGATATCATACCACTCCAGTTCATTGATATCATCGGTTGGACTCCCCCCGTCAGCAGTATTCCATTGAGCTGGAAGAATCTCCTTTACCGTACCTATAAGGATCACATCGGACCGAGTGCTCATCTCTTCAGGAGATACGTATTCGAGACAACCACTGACACTAAGCGTGACTTTATCACCGTTAGCACTTGTCTGATCGCTCGTTGGCTCTGTTGCTGACTCATTAACGGATCCGGTGATTTGATAACCCTCTGCGCTAGTGCTGACATTAAGAATATCATCATCTGACACTTCTACTGTTGACACTGTTTCAATGTTTTCAGCATGGACCTCATCAGACCCTTCGACCAGAGGGTCATTTCCAATTTCGTTATCATTCTGTTTTGCAATCTCGAGTCCTGCTGATGCTAAGATCATTACACATGCCAACAGCACTCCAAAAATTATCAGGTATTTCTCCTGAGTTCCTAATTTTGCCATCTTAAAAGTACCCCATATCAACTGTAAAACAATTAAAAAATATTACAGTAAATGATATAAAATTAGTGGTTCACTCAAACTTCATTCATTACCCATAAACTCAGCTGATCAGCCATAAAGCAAAACAACCAGCAAGTTGATCAGAATGTGCTGTGCAGAAAATCTTAAGATGCAAGAAAACAAAAATAAAAGTGTGAGGGGTTATAAATGGAAAACAAGAATATCTTCTGGATCTTTGGGATCCTCCAGAGCATTACTTTGGGAACAACAATCTTCCTGATCTTCAGATCACTGAACACGATCATCGAGGTCGAAGTGATCGGAGCGGATACTCAGATCCTGTTAAGCACTTTATTCCCGTTGTTCTTGCTAATAGTTGAATATACGATCTACTCAAAGGACTAAAAGGAAAAAGTGTAGAGGAGTTTTAGCCAAACCGAGGCCCTCCCACATCAGCATTATTATTGTAGCCCCTGGATTCCCAGTATCCTTCATAAGGTTCATCCGTGACCTCGATGCTGGTTATCCATTTTCCCCATTTGTAACCGTACTTGCCTTCTGCCACAAGCTGGAATGGGAAACCCCTGTCCTCCGGAAGTGTCACATCATTCAGTTTATAGCCAAGTATGATGTTGTTGTCAACAAGATAATCCAGATCATGAGCCGTGGAATAGCCATCTTCGGAATAGAATATCACAGTGGTCGCCCCTTCCTGCACACCTGCTTCATCAAGAAGTGTCTTTACTGGAACACCAGTCCATTTTGCAGTAAAACCCCAGCCTTCGACACAATCAAGGATCACTACTTTCGAAACGTTCGGGTATGAAGTGACCTGACCATAGGTAAGAGATTGAGGAGTGTCTACCATACCATTGATCTTTAGCAGGTATGTATCTTCATTTATCCACTGAGTTCCTTTTATTGCGTTGTTCCTCTGTTCATTAATAGGAGTCAGCTCCACTCCCTGATATTCAAGGGTTTCCACTTCATCCCCATAGATACCATCACTTCCATCGCCTTCAGTATCCGAATCTGAAGAAACACAGCCAGATGAACTTATTATCACAGATACAAGAATTACCAGAATTGCAGTTGATATCCACTTCATATCCTAACCCTCCCTAAAGAGGATTGTTTCTGATTGATAAAATATCTTTTGTGAGATGTATGAAGAAGCTTGAAGAAACTAAATATACCATACGAACAAAATTTACATGGGGAATCAGGGTGACAGAAACAAAAGAAGTGCTTCATCGATACAACCGTTACTCGCATGTGTATGATATCTTTGAGACCATAATGGAAGAGATCGCCTTTAAAAGGTGGAGACCAGAAGTATTTTCAAAGGTTGAAGGAAGGTGCCTTGAGGTCGGGTTTGGAACCGGCAAGAACTTCACTCACTACCCAAAAGACAAAGATGTGCAAATAGTAGCCATCGACCTCTCCCCGGGAATGGCAGCAAAATCAAAAAAGAGAACAACAGGAGTCGATGTGGACATGATATTAATGGATGCACAGCATCTTGCTTTCAAGGACAACGTGTTCGATTCTGTTGTGACGACCTTTGTCCTTTGCTCGATCCCTGACCCAGTAAAAGGTGTAGAAGAATTCGTGAGAGTTTGCAAACCTGATGGAAAGATCATAAACATGGAGCATGTTCGTACCAGGAACCGCCTGATAGCTTTTATGCAGGACCTTATGAACCCGATAACCAACGGCTTTTTCGGCTTTAATGTGAACCGGGACACAAGGACCAATATAGAAAAAGGCGGAGCAACGGTCATAGAGGATAAGCATATGACCATTACAGACATATTCAGGCTTTTCGTCAGCAAACCAAATAAGTAACTAAAAAAGCAATTCATAAGCAATAGATGTAAACAGAACGAAAACGATAGTGTTATAAATGATTAATCGTTATGAATATCTTCGCTCAACTAAAGAACTGAAGAGGTGAAAAGTAAATGGAAGACGATTACGACGAACTTGATGATCTTATAATGCAGAAACCTTCAGAAGGAGAAAGAGTAAAGAAAGAGCACGAAATGCTTGACAAAGCTGCATCCCACCCCATAAGAAGGAAAATGGTCGGTGCCATAGGAGTTTTCGGGAAACCGGAAGAAGAGCTCAAGGCCGAAGTCGGCGTTGACGACAATGCCTTCAAGTATCACATGGATTTCCTGAAAAATGCCAATATCGTTACGATAAAAGAAGACATATACAGGCTTACTGATGCCGGCGTTGACCTGCTGGCAGCAACCGAACACCACAGGGAATCCTGAAAAAGCGGTTGATGAAAGGAGGATGGTGTGGCATCCTTCTTTTTTTGTTAATTATTTTTCTATACCACATGATTGCTAAAGAAGCACTTGGGAGTTGCTGCTAACTATTGTTATCATTTGCTTCAGAAAAAAGAGATTTATTGCTCAGATAAACAGCACTTGTATTTTATAAAAGAGTGAAATAGTTTAAGATTGGGGATTAGGAAAGAGGATTTCCATAGAGTCCAAGTTAGGAAATCTATATATTTACTGCCAGAGATACTTTGCTAGAAATTTATTTTATTTTTATGAGCTGGTGGGATAAATGGAGAAATTATTTGAAACCATATTCAATTCCGTAAACGATGGAATTCTTATCTACGACCTTAAAGGACGTTTTTTGGAAGTAAACCAGATAACTTGTGATGATCTGGGATATCAAAAGGATGAATTGTTGCAAATGACGGGAATGGATATAATACCCCCAGAACTTGGAGAAAAATTCATTGGACAAATGTTTGAAAAAATGAATCAAGGGGGTGGAATTATTGAAACTATGGGACAATGCAAAGACGGTTCATTGATACCAATCGAATTCAGTATTCGCCCAATTGAATACAAAGGAAGTCCTGCTATTCTAGCTGTTGTCAGAAATATAACCGAACGCAAGAAAGCAGAAAAGGATTTGCGAGAAAGTGAATATAAATTTAAAACATTGTTTGAAAATGCCAATGATGCAATTTACTTAACTGGCCTTAATGGTCAATTATTGGAAGTTAATCAGGTGGCTTGCGATCAACTGGGCTACACCCGAAGTGAACTTATTCAGATGAAACCACAGGACATCGATTCTATTGATGATCTAGCAGAGATTGAGGATCGGATCGATCAATTGCTTCAGCATGACAATACAATCTTCGAAACAGTTCACATTCGAAAGGATGGTTCTACTTTTCCGGTTGAGATCAATATTCGACTTATTGATTATATGGAGAAAAAGGCAATTCTTGGCATCTCACGAGACATTAGTAAACACAAGAAAGCAGAAGAAGCAATGCTCAATTCCAAACTTGCTGCGGAAGCTGCTAACCAGGCTAAATCAGAATTTCTCACAAATATGAGCCATGAACTGAGAACCCCCCTCAATTCGATCATCGGATTCTCAGATATACTTTGTAGGGAGAGCTTTGGTTCCTTAAATGAAACTCAGAAACATTACATATATAATGTTAATAAAAGTGGTAAGCATCTTTTGGAACTGATCAATGATATGCTGGACCTATCAAAGATCGAAGCTGGCAAGATGGAGCTATTTCCTGAAGAGTTTGTTGTCCTTGATACCATCAATGGAATAAAAACAACTATGATGCCTCTTGCAAAAAAGAAAGAGATCGATCTTAAGTGCAGCAGCAATATAGAAGATTCCATAATAGTTGCAGATGTATTGAAATTCAAGCAGATCATCTATAACCTCGTGAGTAACGCTATTAAGTTCACAAATAAGGGAGGATCTGTGACGATCGGATTAGACAGATCTGATGAGCAAATCTCTATTTTTGTAGAAGACAACGGATTAGGGATCTCACAAAATGATCAAAAGAAACTTTTCGATCCATTTATCCAGGTGGATTCATCACTCTCAAAGGAATACAGTGGCACAGGCCTTGGCCTCGTTCTTACAAAATATTTTGTAGAGATGCATGGCGGTGATGTTTGGGTAGATAGTGAAGTTGGAAAAGGAAGTACCTTCGGGTTTAGTATACCAACAAATTTAGAAATTAAACCCAGTTGATCAATATTAAATCGAATGCAATTGCTTTACTAAACAGAATTTGCATTTTGTTAGCAATAGTGATCATTGATCGCTCTCTTTTTCTGCCTCGATCTAAAATAACCTGCAATACCAGCTACAAAGTTGTATATGGCTACCATGATCATATCTAAGATGAATCACATGATGTCGTAGAGAACTGGGACTATTATTATCGATTCAATGCTGAAGTCAGAGTTCATACTATGTTCATATAAGCTAGATTAAACCAAGAAAGCAACATCAATTATTTTACTTGAAATTTATTAATCTGCCTTACAGAAGGATCTTAGCCAGTATCGGAGCAAGGAACACCGTCACCAATCCGGCAATCCCGATAGCAAGCCCACTCATGGCACCTTCGGCCTCCCCCATCTCAACGGCCTTGGTCGTACCGAGGGCATGGGAAGAAGTTCCTATGGCAATTCCGATCGCTACCTTGTCTTCTATTCTGAATAACTTGCAGATCATGGGACCCAGCAGAATGCCTGCTATTCCTGTGAAAATAATACCTGCAACAGTTATGGATGGTAAACCTCCAAGCTGGTTCGATATCTCTATCCCAATTGGAGTTGTGACAGATTTAGGAATCATGGAGATGCTTAGTAGATGATCAAGTCCGAACATCTTGCACATGACGATAATGCTCACAATACCTGCTGTCGATCCTATACTGATCCCTGCAAGTATTGGAATAATATTCTCCTTAAAAATACTGATTTTCTTATATAGAGGTACGGCCAGGATGACCGTAGCAGGGCCAAGGAAGAAAGATATGAACTGCCCTCCCCTGTTATAATCATCAAAGGTGATATGGAAGCTTAGTAGAAAGGCCATTATCAACAGCATGCTCATCACAAGTGGGTTTAGCAGAGAGGAACCTGTCTTTTTGTAGAGCAGGCTGCCTGCACAGAATGTAAAGAGGGATATACCGATACCAAAGATCGGAGATCCAACCAGAGAAGAAATTGTTTCACTCAAATGATCGCCTCCTTTTCATTAGTATCTGTACCGTTATGCCGGTCACTACTACAATGATAATGGTCGAGACCACGGATATGAACAAAAGGGCAATCCATTTTCCTTCAAGTATGGAGAAACACGTTATCAACCCCACAGCCGCTGGTATGAAAAAAAATGAAAGATGCTTCAGCAGGAAGTTGCTTACATCTTCTATCATGGATAGCTTAAGGACACCAGATAGTAAAAGGGCCAGTAATACCAGCATTCCCAGCACACTTCCAGGGATAGGAAGATTAAGGATATTATGGATGACATCACCCATAAAGCATATGGAAAGAATTATGGCGAACTGAATGATACGCTTCATTAAGATCACTTTCATTTATTAGGTAAGACGAAGCCTTTGGTATAAGCGGGTGTAAAGTCGGTAGTAGATAATAGTAGTATCGGTCCATGAATTGATTCATGGACCTGATCAAAGAAAATGCTCAGTTACTGCGGGTTTCTGGACTTACCGGAGTTTCGACCAGAGTTCCTATTTGGGTTTTGACCAGACTTTTTCTTTGTCTGATTCCTACCCTGGCCCCTATTGGTATTTTCTGATCGTCCATTTTTACCTTCTGCTTTTTTAGGCTTGCTATCTCCCTTTTTAGCTTTAGCTTTGTCTTCTCCCTTTTTGCCCCTGCCTCTGCCTTTAGTTGCGGTGCTTCCCTTTCGCCCTCTCTGTTGTTTTGGAGCTGGCTTTGCTGCATCACCGGTGGCATTCTTTGCCTTTTCGGAATGATAATTGTGTTCAGCAACCTCGATCTCCATGTTGGTGAGTTTTTCGATATCCCGAAGGAAGTCACGCTCATCCGCTGCACAGAAAGAGTATGCTGTTCCGTCAGCTCCTGCTCTTGCTGTACGTCCTATGCGGTGCACGTAGCTCTCAGGGATATTCGGCAGGTCATAGTTTATTACATGTGATATGTCCTCGATATCGATCCCACGGGCAGCTATGTCTGTTGCAACCAGTACACGCAGTTGTCCGGACTTGAAGCTCTGAAGTGTTTTTGTACGGTGAGTCTGGGACTTGTTGCCGTGAATAGCACCTGCAGGGACATTGTTCTTGTTGAGCATCTCAGTGACCTTGTTAGCACGATGCTTTGTACGTGTGAATATGAGAACACACTCCAGATGCTTGCCTCTTAGTAATTGTAGCAGTAATTCGTTCTTGTCCTCAGAATCCACGAAAAAGATGAACTGATCTATGCGTTCAACAGTTGTTGCCTGAGGGGTGACCTCTACATGTGCAGGATTCGTTAGTAGTTTTCTGGCAAGCGTGGATATCTCCGGGGACATGGTAGCTGAAAAGAAAAGCGACTGACGCTTTTGTGGCAACATTCCAACAACTTTGTATACATCATTGAGAAAGCCCATGTCAAGCATCCGGTCCGCTTCATCAAGTACAAAATATTCCACATTTGCAAGGTTGACATGACCCTGCTGTATCAGGTCCAGGAGTCTGCCAGGAGTTGCCACAAGGGAATCCACACCCTTTGAGAGAGCTCTTACCTGTGGTGTCTGACCAACACCTCCGAATATCACAGTATGTTTGAAGCGGGTAAATTTACCATAAGTGGCAAAGCTATCCCCTATCTGTGCTGCAAGCTCCCTGGTAGGTGCAAGCACAAGCACTCGAGGGAATCTCGGACGTGGTGCCTTGTAGGATGCAGACATATTGTGAAGAATTGGTAATATGAATGCAGCCGTCTTGCCTGTACCTGTCTGAGCAATACCTATCATATCCCTGCCATTCAACAGATGGGGTATGGATAGTTTCTGTATTGGAGTAGGTGTAGTATATCCTTCTTCGGACAATGCCCGCTGAAGCGGGAATATTAAATTTAAATTATCAAATGACACGTTATACCTCGGGTTAAAGTTAAAACTCGTTGGAAATTGATCCGACTCATCTTATCTGATAAGAAAAGATCATGCTGATTTATAGGTAAACCCTCACAGTTAATTGCGCACAGTAAAGGCCTATGAATTTAATGATAATATTATTGAACACTTTTAATAATATCAAACAGGAATCACAAAGCAGATCCTACAGGTCCGATCATTAAAAGTTACCATATGTACACTTATATTTCCCTCATGAGTAAATGATCTATCACTTTTGCTTGTTGATTCTGATAAGTAAATGTTTAACAGGACAAAATGTCCAGATAAAAATAAGAAAAATGTAAGAAAAATAAGAATGGAAGATCAAAAACTTGATCTTCCAAACATGTTTAATTAATTAGAGTAATTAAACGAGTTCGCCGAATGCGAATTTTCTCATTACTTTGGTAACCTTGATTGTTACTTCATCGCCAACTTTTGTGCTTGGGACAAAGATTACAAAGCCGCTTACTCTAGCGATTCCATCGCCTTCTCTTGCGGTATCTTCAATTGTTACGTCGTATGTTTCGCCAGCTTCTACTGGAGCAGTTGATTCCATGTTGTTGAACAAATATTTCACTTCCTTTAAAGTGCTTAAAAAGATAATAAACAGACTCTAGTAAACATACGAAAAAATAGTAAATACAGTTAAGGAAATACCATCTAGACCTATAATTTATTAAATTAGTTTTTGCCTCTAAAAGCACTCTTACCAAGTAATGATGCTATATAAGCCTTTCCGTGTAGTGATTCATATTTCATACAGTTACTAGAAATAATGATATTGACCAAAATTTGAATTTGAATATATTTGAATATATTTGAATATATTTGTATATATTTGAATATATTTGAATATATTTGTATATATTTGAATATATTTGTATAAATTGTATGAATTTGCATTCGTTTGCATAAATTTGGATAAATTAAAAGAGGTTTTATAGGAATTATACTTCATTTGCCTCTTTTTCGTTTACTTGCTCATCGCTAACTAAAACACCATCTTCGAGAGTGATCACCCTATCAACATACTCAATATGCCAGGGCTCATGCGTTACCATTACAATTGTTTGCCCATAATTGTCATTCAAGTCTTTGAACACATCCAGCACTTGTTTTGAATTTCTGGTATCAAGATTTGCACAAGGCTCATCAGCAAACATAATGTCAGGCTTTTTCGCTATGGCTCTTGCGATTGCTACTCTTTGTTTCTCTCCGCCGGATAATTCGTCAGGGATACGATTGTGCTTTCCTTTCAGGCCAACCTTTTCTAATGCTTCAAGGGCAGTATTATAAGATTCCTTTTTTGATTTTCCTTCCATCATGGAAAGCACATAAACGTTTTCTGCAGATGTCATCTCATTGATGAGTGCATAGTCCTGGAATACATAACCGACCTGTGTCAACCTGTAATAGCTTCTTTCGGCTTCAGGCAGGTTGGAAACCTTTAATCCCCGAATAGTATATTCTCCAGCGGTTGCATCATCCAGTAATGCCAGGATCCTCAAGAGAGTCGTCTTTCCACTACCTGATGCACCCATTATCGCTACGAATTCACCTTTCTTTATTTCGAACGAAACACCATTGAGAGCCTTGACAGCAGTCTCCCCTGACCCATAATATCTTTTCAGGTCTTTCACAACTATCATATTATCTTCCCCATATGGCTTTGAGTATGCTCTCTTTTGATACACTCCATGCAGGAAGTGTGCCGGCTATTACTGATAGTGTAAGCATTGTAATTATGCTCTGGATCAACAACATCGGATCTATCACGGGCCTTATTTCCATGGTCTCATAGAATATTACCGGATTTGCCTGGAAGTAAAGCATAAGTGAGAAGTATAAGACCAACCCAGCGAGTATCCCTAAGGAAACATAGAACATACTAAGGAACGCGTAGGATAATACAATTGATCTTGGTGTAATACCTACTGCTTTTAAAATGCCGATCTCTTTTTTCCTGTTAAGTATGTTGATATAGATTATAATAAGTATCAGTGCTGCACCAACGATCAAGCTCACGAACTTGGACATAACATCTATAGCACCCATGCTTTGCATTGCCTGCTTTATGAGAGTCTCTGATTTGTCAGCCCATGTGAAGACCTGCTCGTTCACCCCGGCATCCCTGATCTTATCCTGTACCTGCTCTTCAGTCCCCGGCTCGTCAACCCTTACAACCACACTGGTAGCTTTGCTCCCTTCCAGACCATACACCTCTTCGATCTCTTTGTAGTGAACCAGGGCATTAAGGTCAACAAGTTCAAATGTTCCTTCCATGATGCCTTTGACCTTATAGGTCCTTTTTACGCCATTGCTATATGTTACATCAACAAGCGATCCTGCCCTGGCTTCACCCAGGTCATCATATATTTCTCCAAAAACCGGACTTGTACCTGCGATTGCTGCACCAATGATGATCTCATCCCGGGAAAGATCCCCCAGGAAATCTCCTTCAGTGATAATATACGGATATCGCGAAATTTCATACTCTTCTGTCGGATGCAGTCCTGTTAAAGTAACACCCACGACATTCTGTTTGTGCTCAATAGATGCCCCCACATCCAATCTCTTTGTTGCGGCCCTCACTCCTTCGACAGCCCGGACCTTCTGCAAGACGCTGTCAGCATCGTTGATGTAGGTGTTGTCACCTGATGGTTCAATGACAACATCCCCGTAAGGGTAGTCCTGCATATATGCAGTAAATAGAACCATCATTCCCCCTATCATTGATGGGAGAAACACTAAGTTCATAAAAATTAGCGAGAGAACAAAAACTATGAACATAAGTGTTTTTTTGTTCCCTCTTTTTACAGTGCTTGCTGCAATGAGAGCTCCCACCCTGATATCGTCCATCATATTGGAGACCTCTTATTCTTCATCTTCCCCTTCATCTTCTTTTTTACCAGCAGAATTATTGCTACCTTCCATTAACTGCTTGATAATCTCATCCTTTGACCTTTTTGTCCTGTAATTATAGTAGACCAATCCTCCAATAACTGCCAGGACGAGAAGGACGAGCACAGCTGATCCTACCCCGCTATTGCTTTCCATTACGATGATGCTGACCTTCGTTTCAACCTGTTCTTCACCAAAATCATCGATATAGGTTATGGTAACAGGGATCTCGTATTCCCCTGCCTCATCAGCTATGAAAGTGATCACTGCAGGACCATCCTCATTAGGATCAAGGGTTCCGATAAAGGATTCTTTTAAACCCATGAATGGATGATCGGCATAGACCCTTATCGAATTTATTTTCCTGTCACCGGAATTCTCGATCCTCATAGTCAGCTCGACAGTGTCATCCACATAAGGTATAACAGGATCGACCTTCACAGATGCAAGATTAAGGCTTCCTTTTTTGTCAAGTATGGTTATTGTAATGTCATATTCATCGCTTTGCTTGCCGAAATCATCTTCATATTCTATGATTACAGGGATGTTGAATTCCCCGGCACGGTCTGCCTTGAACTTGAACAATGCAGTTTGACTGCCATTCAGGTCAAGGGTTCCGATCGTAGAGTTCTTGATCCCTTTAAAACCATGATCAACACTAACAGAGACGGATTTTGCAATAGCTTCGCCGAAGTTCTCGATACCCAGTGTCAGATCGACAGTATCTCCTTCATAGATATATTCAGGATTGGTAGTGACTGAAGAGATCCTTGGTTCTGCATCCTCACCTGTCACTCTGACATCAACTTCATAATACTTTGTGGTTTCAAGCTCTTTATTTGCATATGTCAGTTTCATCTTGATAATATGAGGACCTGGGTTTGCATCAGGAGTTGTCCTCATGTGGTATACCAGGTGTCTTTCACTTGTAGGATATGAGAATTCAGCAATTCTGGTGACCAGAGATTCTGTGACTATGATATCAGGAGGGATGCTGATGATTTCAAAAGTAATATCCTCAGGGGCTTTGGAACCACAGCTCTCAAGATCAATAGCAAGGGTGAATTCTTCATCAATGCCTACCGAACTGGGAATTAATTCCTTTATCTCTGCGTTTACGCATATCTCCCCGCCGGTAAATTCAGCTGCAGCCACTCCTGTTAAAACAATGGCAAGAACGAACAGGAATAAACATAAAGGTCTTACTTTCGGATTCATCTTTTATTCACCTCAGCCCTGATACTTTCTGTATATTCGATCAATTTCTTGAAGATCAATTCCAGTGCAACCATCTGCTGGTAATAGTTCTCGATGATGTTGAGCATCTCTTCAGAGTCCTCAGCTTCACTATCCCTGCACCTTTCTATCATTGAAGGGAGGCTCTGGAGCGCAGGAACCACCATGCATTCATTCTTGGAACTAATCGCATTGATGCTCAGTGTCAGCATATCCCGCTGAATCGAGAAGTACAATTTCTTGGAACCGGAAAGCTTTGATTTCTCCACCAATTTTACTCCGGTAAGTAGTTTCATTGCCGCGCTAACCGCTGAAAAACTATACCCGGTAGTTTTAGAAAGGTCATCAAGGGTAAGTGGATCAGGTGCGGAATAAAGTGCTGCAAGTAACTTAGAGGATAGATCATCAAGTCCGTAGGACTTCATGCTCTGGTATACAAGATTCTGAAATTCTTTCTTTGCAGTTTCCATTTCAATACCTTATTTTTGCTATTTCCAGTAATTAATAGATATTGTAAATGTGTAATATATATGTTACGATAGTAAAAGAATAGACATTACATCATAAACTACTTATGCGATCTTGCGATATATAGACATATGGACTGGTATGTAGTCGAAGCTGTGGATAAAGCAGTATCCCGAACAAAGAAATGCCTGTTTGAACCCTTTGATTTCTGGAAATGGATGAAACTTGTGATCATCGTTATGCTTATCGGCGGAAGCGGAGGTGGTGGCGGTAATAGCTACTCATCCAATAATTACAACCTTCAGGATTCAGGTCCGTTCGAAGGATTCGCCGACTCGTTCGGAGGACTGGCCGACCAGATCCCCACCAGTGCCCCGGAACTGGGATTGATAATCGCAATAATACTCCTCATATTTGCCCTGATCCTATTCTTCTCATACGTCTCAAGCGTGATGGAATTCGTATTCGTTGACTCCCTTGTGAGCAACGAAGTAAAATTCTGGGAATACTCCCGCAAGTACCTTAGAAAAGGCCTGGGACTATTCGCATTCAGGCTATTGGTAGGTATTCTTCTGCTTGCCATCATTGTAACCATGGCCCTTCCAATTGTACTGCCATTGATAGCCTCTTCAGGCCAGAACTTAGAAGAGACCATAATGGTTGCCATTATTTCCGCAATCTTCCTGCTGATCGGCATAATTCTGGTGGTAGCAATAATCGGAGGCATCATCAGTTCATTTGTTAATCTCTCTATCCCTGTTGCCATTTACACCGAGACCGGCATCTTCCGCGCATTTGCCAACGTCTTTGGACAGTTCAGGAAAGACTGGAAGCAAATAATCGGTTATTGGTTCGGAAGAATTATTCTCGGAATTGCCGTTGCGATCATAATAGGCATACTCATGCTGATAGTGATGATCGCAGTGGGTCTGTTCCTTCTGCTTGCAGACCTGTTGTTATACTTTATCCTTTCAACAGTCCTGCCCGGATCAGATCTCGCCATATGGATTTTCCTCGTACCGATAATCCTGATCGAACTGGCCTTCCTCATATTTCTGCTGGCATTTATCGCTCTGCCTGGAAGAGTATTCATGAAGTATCACATGATCACATTCCTACAACAGTGGTATCCCGAAGTAGAAGTGCCTGTTTTTGATATGCAACAGATCAATGAGGAAGAAGACATAAGAATAGGAAAAGAGGAAGAGGATACAGCCATAGAAGATCGATCAGAGAATCTATAACAGAAGTTACTGAAATCAATGTTTGAGTATCACAGAAACGGCATATGAGTATATGCCCACATGCCACACAAATAGCTGCGACCTGCAAGGGATGTTCCTGCCATCCCTGCAATTGCATATCAACTCATAAATTCAGAGTAAATTTATCCACCGACCAATTCATTCGATCACTCAATGATCCATTCATTGAAGCCTTCTGTATGCACTTTATCCAAGGAGTCTTCCTGTGAACAATAGAATGTATAGTGAACTGTTTTATCACTATCCAAATAAGAATATATCCTGTAATTCATAAATATAGTAAGCCCACCAATAGTTGCAAAATGGATCGGCTTTACGTTCCCTGAACCCAGAGGATCCTTGAAGTTAACAAATGTTAATTCAATGGTCCTGGAACCTATAACTCTTGGCCTGACAAATGATTTGCCTTCTCCTTCTTCATCATGAAAGATCATAATAACCTTGCATCTGCCCGAACCTCCCATCGTTATCTCGATTGGATTCTTATCAAAAGAAATAACCGTACCTGATGATATTACTCTAACAGGACCTGATTCAATAGCAATGCTCTGCATAATTTACCCTCACCTATGATTTCTTATTAAAAGATCCATCAAACATTGATAGATATTTTCCACCACATATAAATTATAATTTTGCATGATATATTTGTTACGCTTCAAACTATGGAGTTAGTGGAAGATGTTGATTGCAGATTAGATTTGTCAAAACAGTAGGCATTATCAAATACTTTGCAAAAGTGAGATTTCATTTATGGGAGTTACAGAGCACCAAAGGAAAATATGAAGAAGATACATGAAAGGAGGATGTAATAGCATCCTTCTTTTTTTGCTATTATTTATTTGTATTATTTTTTGAGAAAATGTGTTTTGTATCTTTCACAAGATGACCAGTTACATGTATGATGGCACTACGAATGCTGAGTTCTGTAAGTTACCAAAGAAACATTTTGGAGTTGCTGCGAAGTATTATGTTATCGAATTCAGAAGATGAAGATAGAGTTGAATATGTATTGTCCTGATAGGCAGCATTTGTATTTGGTGGAAGCTTGAGGTTCGAATATATTCCTCGCCATATAATCTTATAAGGATATAGATATTCCAAAAAAGAAACATTACGGAGTACACTTCAAAAGCTTTAAATGTAGATTTACTACTTTGGGGCAAAAGAATCAAAAATAGACGGATGATTCTATTGCTATCAATAAAAAACGAAAAGATGCAATGAAGTTAAGATAGTGATGTGAATAAAAACAGTTGAATTGCAGGGATGAATACGATGTTAGATTGGATACGTGAATTATTAGGGATTTCGGATAAGCGTGAAATTGACAAAACCATTGAGGGTCTGTCAAAGCACCTTAAAGCAATTGATGAAAATCCGGAAGCAGCAAAGGAACTTTTTGGTGATTCTGCATTCATTAGATCATACTTAAAAAGCAGTATACAAATATCCCAAACAATCAAAGATATTGAAGACATCGAGGCAAGAAGGAATGAAGGGATACGTTATTGGTGAGATAGCCACCATTTGCATTTTATGAAAACTTAAGTTCAAGGTTACTTTAAAATAAATAGAATAAAACGAATTAGTATATAATTATTCGAATACTCAAATAAATATATATGCACATAAACCTACATGTTCTCAGAAAGGGATGAAATTTATGAGAGAACAGAAGATAGAGATTGTGAACTTTGGAATTGAAAATGACAAATTTGAAGAAGCTGTTGAGGCTTACGAAAAATTCCAAAGTGAAGAAGGTGTTTCCTGTCATGGTGGAAAGTATTCACCCGAAGGAAAACTTTTTGTGGAGCCAGTCACGGAATATATCGAGTATTGCCACATGGGAGGAGAAGCTCCCATACCCTACGATCAAGAGATAACTTTTGGTGTAACATTCTTTATAACCTCATACCATGATAAGATTTTTTTCTTTGATAATTTTGAGGATGCAAAGGCCTTTTGGAATGTCTTGGATGCAGTTGATGGCTATTTACCATCTGCTGTAGTGGGAATGTGAAATATAAATTATCACTTCAATACGATTATAAGGACTTTGTTCTTGCTTTGAAGAGTAGTATGCCCAATGAAGAAGCTGAGAAGTTTCTGAAATAGCATACCAACCTTAGCTTTTTTCATGTAATCCGCCACCATCGAGCATATATTTGTAGAATACATCATCTCCGAAATCATGTATAACGATACTATAAATATCTATCAAAAAATATCAGATACCGATAATCCTGATCGAGCTAGTCTTCCTCCTTTTCCACAAGATGAAGAACAGTATTAGAAGTGCGAAGAATACCATACAAAGATTCATTACCAGCATTACAATTTTAGAACATATTAATAATTCATACATTGAATGAATCAAGACTTTTCCGATTTCCTGGCGTTCATTTTTGTATAGGGATCTTCAGAAAACATCATATCGATTTAAGGGAAGACTGATAAGTTAAAAAAATGAATATGACAGATACTCAAACTATTTTTGACAACGATTTCCTTTTAATATTTAATTATAGGATTTTGAAAAAAATGAAAAAGGATGTAATGAGCATTGCTCATAATGCCCATTTATTCGTATCTGCCATATTTTTCGGCAGCATCCATCATAGCCATCAATTTGATCGGCGATGCACCAACAGGGAATTCACACCCTGGAGCCAGTATAAAGCCTGATGGAGAATCCTTTCCTTCAAGGATATTCTGTCTGCATATTTCCACTAACTCATCATATGATTTGGTAATGAAAAGTGACGGATCCACATTGCCGCAGACAACATCATGGTCACCGAAT
The DNA here is from genome assembly GCF_000765475.1 of Methanococcoides methylutens. Lineage (NCBI taxonomy): Archaea > Methanobacteriati > Methanobacteriota > Methanomicrobia > Methanosarcinales > Methanosarcinaceae > Methanococcoides > Methanococcoides methylutens. The sequence continues at coordinate 135,726 of NZ_JRHO01000010.1, read as the reverse complement.
GCTTCTACCTGACTCTTGACAGGTGTCTCCGGACCAAAAAGCCATACATATTTTCCAGACCATCCCAACTCATCCCTCATTTTTACATAGTAAGGGATATTACCATTCTGGTTTGCACACGGATGCATAAGTACAGAATGTACTCCCAGATCTTTCATATGACCATGAATTCTCTTCATGTGAGGATATGCGAATTCCCCAAACATATCCGGCGATATCATAGTATTGGATTCAGATGGCCCTCCATCGAAAGGAAGCAGGTTTTCTGCACCATATTTGTCTGCAAAATAATCTATAACATTGATGAACATATCCGCTACCTTACCAAGTAATACGTGTACAGCTTTGGGTTCCATCATGATCCAGGTCAAAAACTCAGATGTATCCGCAACAACTGACGCAGTTGTAAATACACTGCCTACCTGTATAGAGACGGGCATACCAAGCTCAGAACATCTGGAAGCTAGTTTATCCGCCTCTTTGTATGCACCTGGTAGTTCACCCTTGAAGTCAGGTACACTTAAATTTTCAATATCATCAACATTCTTCACAGGGTGTTCTATGACATAGGGAGCACCCTGTCCTTTGCCATAAGGAAAACCTATTTTCCCCCCAAATTCCCAGGCACCGCAAGAAGCATATCCATACATCGGTGTCTCTTCATAACCATGCAGCCGCATTGAAGCTAACTGGGCTTCAAAACACTTGTTTCCATCTGCATACCAATCACCAAGAGATACACCAGTTATCTTTGAAGAATATCCCAAAGCAAAAGGAACCACAGGTACACGATCCGGTTTTTGTCCGGACATAACCGCCATCATCCGTTCAGGTGATGTCATCCTCTGTGCCATTATATATTGCCCCCCTTATAGACTACTGTTTTGGCTTTAGCTTTTGGAAGATTTACAATAATTTGTTATCTAAATTCTAAAAACTAATATCCCCCAAAATATCACCTATAAGAACTCTGTTTAACTTCCTAATAAATCAGAGTGTTAGAAAAATATACAAATCTTCGATTAGTACAGAAAAATGACCAATAATAATTAAAAAATCTCAGCTCCAGAGCTTCCATAATTTCATAAATAAGGTACTTTAGAAGACCTTAGCAAAAACAAAGATTTACTTACATTAGTGTCAAGAGCATGTATCAACGACTATAGCTTCACTTATATTCTGCATAATTTTACTCAGCAGTAAACATAAAAATAAAAACCACTATCCATTAACTTCCCAGATACCGATAAATTCATATTCTAACCAACCCAATCATTGACACCAAACCGTGTAGAGTGATTAATATGATAAGTGTCAACGAAAAGGGATTAGCAATTATTGATGAGATGTTAGACTGGGAAGAAGAGATCAAGGTCGAGTCAAAGGAACTTGAGAACGGCGCTACCATTATTGACTGTGGTGTCAATGTTGAGGGTGGCTATGATGCAGGTATGTACCTCTCACGCCTCTGCCTTGCAGACCTTGCAGAGATCTCATACACAAAGGTCGATCTGGACGGTCTTCCAGTACCAGCTATTCAGGTTGCTACAGACCACCCTACCATCGCATGTATGGCATCCCAGTACGCAGGCTGGAGAATTGCAGTCGGTGACTACTTCGGCATGGGCTCCGGTCCTGCAAGAGGCCTTGGCCTTAAGCCAAAAGAGCTCTACGAAGAGATCGGCTACAAGGACGATGCAGATGCAGCAGTCCTCGTAATGGAATCCGACAAGCTCCCAACCGAAGAGATCGTTGAGTACATCGCAAAACACTGCAGTGTTGACCCACAGAATGTTTACATCGCAGTTGCACCAACCTCATCAATCGCAGGATCAGTACAGATCTCCGCAAGGGTTGTTGAGACAGGTATCCACAAACTTGAGTCCATCGGCTTTGACATCAACACCATCAAGAGCGGTTTCGGTGTCGCACCTATCGCACCTATCGTCGGAGATGACACAAAGTGCATGGGTTCAACCAATGACTGTATCATCTACTGTGGTGAGACCTACTACACCGTTGACTTCGGAGACGCAGAGAAGCTCGAGGACTTCGTGAAGAAGGCACCATCCAACACCTCCAGGGACTTCGGTAAGCCATTCTACACAACCTTCAAGGAAGCAGGTTTCGACTTCTTCAAGGTCGATGCTGGTATGTTCGCTCCTGCAAAGATCACAATCAACGATGTTGCAACCAAGAAGTCATTCACAAGCGGACGCACAAACCCCGGCATTCTGCTCGAATCCTTCGGTATCAAGAACGTATAAATCTAATTAACTTGAACATACAGCCGATCCGGCTGTATTACCTCTTTTTTTAACGGAGCAATCATGGAAGTAATTAATAATGCCAGTGGAATTGGCGGTCTGCTTACATCCTTCAGAGGTATTGTAAAAGATTCAAAGAAGATCATGTTCATCGGAACAGCCGGATTTTGTACCCCTTTTGCAGAACTGATGGCATACGTCCTGCGGGATACGCCTATCGAGGTCGGATTCATCCCGGACATCAGACATCACGAAGCAAAGGCAATCGTATCCACACCAAGCGGCATGCAGATCGGCGATGAGATCGACCATCACGCAGACACCGTCGTCCTTCTGGGCGGACTGGCAATGCCAAAGATGAAGATCGACGTAGATGACATGAGAGATACGCTTGAAAGTGTCCTTGAGAATGCTGAGGATACAACAATTATAGGAGTATGCTTCCAGTCAATGTTCGAGACCCAGTGCTGGATCGGACCAATAGACTTTGACTATGTCATTGATTCCGATATATCCATAAGTACAATCAAGGTGTGAACTAAGGACACACCTTATACTTTTTTTCACATTTCTTTTCTTTGCCCTTACAATTCTTTATTCTCGATTCCCCACCATCGGTTGGAACGGTATTAATAATAGCTGTGCTATCACTTAATGAAAGCGTCCACTACAACATGCCAGACGCCAGGAGAATACTTCTTGATACGGTGACATCCGCGTATCTCGACATCCCTGCCAAGAGCAGAAGCAGCATCTTTAATCCTCTGAATTGGACGCTCAAATATAAGGACCTCTGGAGTGGTTTCATGATAATGGAGCATACCACCTTCCTTTCGGATTGCTCCTATGCCCTTGTCCAGATAGTGATGAGTGATCCCCACATAACCCATGATCACCCTGTCAGCAACTCCCTGTGGTGTGACCTCACCACAATCACCATTAATTGCATGAACGATCCCTTCAAGGTGGTTAAGCCGTATATTCTCAAGCAGGTAATTGTAGGATACCGGATTCAGCTCTATGGAATAGACCTTTTTGGGCTTACCATGGACTGCAAGAGGGATCGAGAAGTAACCGATACCCGCAAACATGTCCACTACTACCTCATCTTTTCCGAGCTTGCTCATGCGCTTTCTTTCAGCAAGATTGCCTTTTGAGTACATGATCTTCGTAGCATCCAGCTTGAAAGAACATCCATGCTCCTTCTGGATGGTCTCTGTACCTTCTCCGATGATGATCTCACGCTCAGGTTCCCTGAAAGTGCCTTTGATACCAAAGTCCTGCAATACGCACATGCACCTTGGATTGATCTCAAGGAGCTTACTTGCGATGTCCTTCCTGTAGCTTTGCAACTCCTCAGGAATGCTCACGATCACAATATCACCGAGTACCTGCCACCCTGATGGAATACGTTCGATCAGTTCTTCAGGGACTGTTCCACTTAGATGCTCTTTTAAGGACATAGTAGAACGGTAGAAATCTGGCTCATCCTGCTCAACAATATCAAATCCACTAATATTTGATCCATTAATACATGATCCATCAACATCAGATAGGTCCATACCAGAAATTACCGGGATCTCAGCAAATTTGCCATCCGGATGTTCAACTATCCTTATCTTTCTATCTCTATCCAAAACACCTATGGAAATAAGTTCATTCTTTACTTTTTCCACATCCCTGACACGAACTATTACTGCTTTCATAGACCTGCCTGAATCTATCGTAGGAGGAAAATAAACTAACGGTCAGACAGGTGGATATGTGTGCCTGGAACAGGCAGAATATGGAGAGAAACAGAGGTTCATTCGGATACTACCGAACTTTTATATATCCATTGAGCAATTACTAAATATGAAAGGCGAAGGTCACACTGCACTATTTTCAAACAGGGATGGCATTATTGCCATTGAGGGTCCGGTAAAGCTCCAGATAATGGAGCTGTTGAAAGATAGTTCAAGATCGTTCGATGAGATCGTTAAGTATACAGGAAAAGCAAAATCCACGATCTCCGTGCACCTGAGTGACCTTAAGCAAAATAACCTTCTTGAAGAAAGGATCGATCCAAAGGACAAACGCAAGAAGACCTATGTGATGTGTTCCCAGTATGCAGCATGTTCACAAAAACCAATCGTGGAACACTACCATGCGGCACTGAAAAAATTTACTACCACTTTTGATAGTGAAAGAGAACTTTTAACATCTATTCTTCATGCAGTTCAAAGCGGCTTTGAGGCCCAGGGCATTAACCACAGGCCAATAATGGAAACCATCGGACAGGATGTCGGCATACGGGTCGCTGAAAATTTTACATGCACACATCTTGAGGGGCTTTTTGAAGAAGTCGCAGATTATTGGGAGACACACAAGCTTGGATACCTTTCTGTCCCATCCTATGACCCCCTTGCAATACAGATCGATGATTGCTTTGTGTGCAAAGGCGCACCTGACATCGGACAAAAACTCTGCTCTTTTAGTGAAGGACTTCTCCAGGGAATAATATACCAGAAACTTAACATGCAGTGTAATCTTGTGGAGATAGAATGTCATGGCAATGGCGATGACCACTGCCTTTTCGTAATGCAATAAACTCAACGAGTACCTCTTACTACACCAATCTCTGCATTTAAAAGAGGACCTATTTCAGCCACAATTCCCGGACCATCGGTTTTCTCACGGCAGACAACTATACTTTCCAGCAGACCGATCCTTTCGATGCCATAGATATCCCTACCATGACCCTTCTTCTTGATGGCACTTTTTAGTTCAGATCGTGTCACAGAATTCACGATCAACCTGTCTGTTGCAGCTTTTTTCCAACCCCAGAAAAGATCGAGCTGGTCTTTAGTAAAACGACCTGTGATAATACCATCCTGCCCTTCGATCCTGACAGAAACAGGAAGATGCGGGATCAAGCCAAAGCGGGATGCGATCTGTGAAACTGTACCCACACCAAGAGCTTTTAGAGCCTCCGGCAGAAGCTTTACAGTAGTACCGATATCAACAGTTATTCCATCATCATCAATTGAAGAAATAGAGCCTTTGTAGGCAACAGTATTTTCCACTTTGACAACAGGAGTTCCGTATTTATCGATCAGGAAATTGGCCGCAAATACTTCATCCTCACCTGAAACATTTGCCTGAAGCCAGCCTTCTGAATTTACGGAAACTTCGACAGTGGCATCAATATCCTTAAGCTCGTTTTCCAGCATGAACGCCGCGGAGCTTAATGCACGTTCTAAATTAGCGTATATTTTGATAGTTAAGATTGCTGTTTCCATGGCTACTCATTGAACAGCAAGCATTTAACCGTTTTTGTTCAGAAGGGATAGGAATACTTCCCTTGTAGCATCAAAAGCACTGATAACCTCGTCATTAACGGGTGTTTCAGAAGAATCGATCACATCACTTATCATCGCCAGTTCACGGCTAAATGGCCCAAGTTTTCTTTTAGAAGTCTCGACATCAGCATCAGAATCCACAAGTTCCTTGTAAATGTTCTCAACCTTGATACGCAATTTTTTGATCCGATCCAGGATCTCAGCAGAAGTAGGATCAAGCTCAGCTTCACTAACTTCATGCCTGCCCTCAAGATCATATTCATCCGGAAGCTCTCCACCCAGAGAAACAACAAGTTCCTTGAGGAGAGAAACAACATTGTGACCTTTTTCGGTCAACTCAACATACTTGATGCGCCCTTCAACAGAAAATACTACAAGACCATCCTCTTCCATTCTTGACAGTATCTTTGTTGTGTGTGCGAATGTGGAATTGATCTCTTTTGTAATAACAGAGGCATATGTTCTTCCATAGAACCAAATAGCCAATAAAGCAAGTGTTGGCTTCTCCTGCAAGAACAGATATTCCGGATTTTCCTTTGCCAATCTAATCTCCTCTGAATATATATAAATAATTCAATATTTCTCGAATTAAACAATCATTATCTAATTTGATATATATTACTTTCTATAGTACATCGATCGTATATGAGAATATATGATAGTGTAATCCTATTGGATTACATTGATCTAAGGACCTCATTTATGCTATCAAGCTCTGCATCGGTCTTAAAAGAGGTGCCACTAAAATGTGTTCTTGAAACACTCGCGCCAGTTGACCTGAGCGCTTCAATGAAGCCTTCCATCGCAGGTGCCGAAATACCGATCCTTTTGCATATCAGATGCTGATCATAGAAGAAAGGCATGTTAAATTCATCCCTACAGGCAATAATGATCTTCTTTGCCTGCTCTTTCTTACCAAGATCCAGAGATTCCATCTCTGCCAGAACCTCATCACAGAACTCCTTTTCATGCAGTTGTCCCAACCACAGAGGACCCGCGATCTGCATTTTGTTTTCACATGAAGGACATGTATCATCGATAGCAACAGCCAGACCATGGAAAAATCTCCTTTGACCGCATTTCTCACAATGGATCAGGAATCCAAGTTCCCTGAGGGACCTATCGGCCTGTTTAGCACCTTTTTTAACCTGAAGATAGGCACGAACATAGTGTCTTGTAGCATGTGAAAGCAGTGGAGTCATGCCTTTGTCATGCTTTGCAAGCTCCCTTGCAACTTTACCAAGAAGGATACGCACGCCCATCTCGCTATGGAACTCATTGTTCAAAGGCACAGCAGTATATTTTCGCATCCCCGAATTAAAATGTGCACCGCAAAGTGGAGCAGTATCAGTTGCAGTGACCTCAAGAAGGTGAACAACTGACCTTGTCGCAGCATCCAGATAAGGTGCAGGACTTCCAAAAGGATCAAGGTCCACAATATTAAAACGCCTCTCATGCATCAGAACGTTTGCGTTCTTGCATGTGGCTTCCGCGGTTTCCGATAGACCGGTCAATTCAATATTCTCAAGAATAAGTTCAAAAGCCTCATCGCTCCAATCATTCAATGTTGTTGAAACGCCAACCTCGTTGGCGATCCTAAGTCCCCGGATACCTGATGCGGACATTGTATCAACATACCGTATATCCGAGATATCGATCTCCTTCTGGGATGACAGTCTCCTTGCATATGCTAAAGTAGCTGCGACGGAGATATCGCGGTTCAGTTCCATATGAGGATTGTAGAATACCGGTGCTTCTGATGGCGGGAATGGAACGCCTTCAGGAGGTACCGGTACAAGGACCGTAGTATTACCTTCGGTTACCTTTGTGCTCTTCATCTGCATATTTCACGATGTACAGTCCGCCATCATTTAACAATAACGGTATGGTTCATAGCGTTCCATGGAGGAACTGTAAAATCATAGGTTCCTGACTCTGTAAAGGTGTAGTTGAATTGCATTCCGGGAGCAATCCTCTGCTCTTCCCAGAGGCCATCTTCACTAATAATTGGGAATATTAGCTTCCTTTCCTTCATCTCGTTTCTCCAGAGAACAGTATCGCCCCTGTTGACCTCAAGATTATTTGGAATGGCAGTATACCGGTCCAACCTTCCAAGCCTTATTATGTAAGTCTGAGGCTCTATGATATCTCCGTTCTCATCAACAGGAACATCACCATCCTCTGAGATGTTCTCATCAACAGGAACATCTACAGGAGTTTCATTATCGACAGGAACTTCATCCCCATTGTCCCCGATACATCCTACCATCAAAAAAGAGGATAGCACCAATATCAATATAAGCATTTTACTTTTCATGTGAATTCACAATGATATTTGGTGTTCAATATATTATAAACGTTGCCTGTAAACCATAACAGATACCTATTTAAGTTACGATTCTAATTTGAAATACCATTTATTTGCGTTGATCTGCGCAAAAGAGGTGAATACATTGACAGAAAAAAACAGCGTCGGAGAGAAGATACGCCAGTTCCGTGAGAATCATGAGATGACCGTGGAAGAGCTGGCCAAAGAAAGTCAGAGCAGTGTGGAACTTATAAAGAAGCTTGAAGCAGGTGAGTTGATTCCATCATTGACGCCTCTTTTGAAGATCGCACGTGCACTGGGAGTACGCCTGGGCACATTCCTTGATGATATGCCACAGACAGGTCCTGTCGTAGTAAGAAATGGAGCTTCATCTAACGTAGTTCGCTTTTCCGGAAAATCCAAAAGATCAGAAGAAAGCGCACTGGATTTCCATTCCCTTGCGGCAGACAAGCAGGACAGGAACATGGAGCCATTCATCATTGATGTCCACCCCTTCAAAACCGCAGAGGAGCACGAACTGTCATCCCATGAGGGAGAGGAGTTCATCTACGTACTCAGCGGAAGCATCGAAGTGACATATGGAAAGGAAAACTACGAACTGTCCGCAGGTGACAGCATCTATTATGACTCCGTTGTGCCACATGACCTACATGCAACAGAAAGTGAAGCAAGGATACTGGCAGTAGTTTACACACCAATCTAAGGGATGAAAAATGTTCGTTACAACTGTGACACCGCGATTTGGCGATATCGATGGCCTTGGCCACGTAAATAACACCGTACTTCCGGAATGGTTCGAACTGGCAAGAAATCCCTTATTCAGGATGTTCAGCCCAAACCTTGACCTGAACCATGAAAAGTGGAACCTTATTATGGCAAGGATAGACTTTGACTTCCTTGGAGAGATGTTCTTTGACGGAGATGTTGAAATAAGGACATATGTCCAGAGAATAGGCAACAGTTCTTTCACATTGCTACATGAGGCCTGGCAGAAAGGAGAGCTAAAGACCAGGGGAACTGCCGTTATAGTACATTATGATTTCATCAACAAAAAGTCAGTTCCTTTACCAGACGACATCAGAGGATCATTAAGTGAACACCTCGTCGCAGATTGAGAAGAACAAATAACAGAACATAGAGGATCTGATATTATGCTATTTACTGAATCTACTATTGGTGAGTTCTTTGAGGAAAAGGTTAGAAAGGACCCGGACAGAGACTTTATTGTCTATCCTGACCGAAACCTCCGGTTTTCATACCAGGAATTCAACGAAAGGGTCGATGACCTTGCAAAAGGACTCTTGTCCATAGGGATCACAAAAGGTGACCATGTCGGCATATGGGCACGTAATGTGCCTGACTGGCTTACATTCATGTTTGCAACCGCAAAGATAGGAGCCGTACTTGTAACAGTTAATACGGCATACAAAAGCCATGAACTTGCCTATGTAATGAAGCATTCTGACATGAAGGCACTTGCAATTGTTGACCATTTCAGGGACGTTGATTACGTTGAGACCGTCTACGAACTGGTGCCTGAACTGAAGACCTGCAAGAGAGGAAACCTCAAGAGTGAGGAATACCCAAAACTTGAAAGTGTCATTTTCATAGGACAGGAAAAACACAGGGGTATGTACAACACCGCTGAAATGCTGCTTCTTGGAAAACACACCGACAGCGACGAACTGGATCGCATCAAAACTACCCTTGATTGTGAAGATGTCATCAACATGCAGTACACTTCAGGAACCACCGGTTTCCCCAAGGGTGTCATGCTCACACACAAAAATATCCTTAACAACGGATACTACATCGGTGAAAGGCAGAAGTTCACACAAGAGGACAGGCTTTGCCTCCCGGTACCACTTTTCCACTGTTTCGGTATCGTTCTCGGCGTTCTCGCAACCCTCACACATGGCGGAACTCTTGTAATGATAGAACTGTTCGATCCGCTTCTTGTACTGGCTGCGATACAAAAAGAGAAATGTACTGCACTCTACGGCGTCCCGACAATGTTCATCGCAGAGTTCTCACACCCAATGTTCGACATGTTCGACATGTCCTCCCTGAGGACTGGTATTATGGCAGGTTCCCCATGTCCGATCGAGGCCATGAAGAAGGTCATCGATGACATGAACTGTAAGGACATTACCATCGCTTACGGCCTGACAGAAGCATCACCTGTGTTCACCCAGACAAGTACCGATGATGCTATTGACCGTCGTGTGAGTACAGTAGGTACTTCAATGGAATACATTGAAGTCAAGATAGTGGACCCTGAGACCGGAGAGATCGTCAAGCCTAACGAACAGGGCGAGATATGCTGCCGCGGCTACAATGTTATGAAAGGCTACTATAAGATGCCTGAAATGACCGAAAAAGCCATTGATAAAGACGGCTGGCTGCACAGCGGTGACCTGGCAACAGTAGACGAGGACGGCTACTACCGCATTACTGGAAGAATAAAGGACATGATCATACGCGGTGGAGAGAATATCTACCCAAGGGAGATCGAAGAATTCCTCTATACAATTGATGGTATTAAGGATGCACAGGTAGTCGGTATCCCTGATGAAAAATACGGAGAGATAGTAGGTGCATTCGTGATCCTTAACGATGATTCAAATCTTACCCCCGAGGATATACGGGATCACAGCCTGACAAAGATCGCACGCTACAAGGTTCCAAAACATATCTTCATAGTTGAGGAGTATCCACTAACAGCCAGCGGTAAAGTTCAGAAGTTCAAGCTGCGGGACATGGCAGTGGAACTACTGGAAAACAAGGATAAGTAAGCGCAGACATCTATTAAAGGGTCTTCAAATGACCCTTTAGCATTCTTTTTAACAGTTTTGTTCCAACCATTATATTTTAAAATCTCTTATTCAATCGCAATATTACAACGATTTACTAGCATCCATCGCAATTCCGTACCTTCATTCATATAAAGAGATATCGTACTTCAATTTAGTGATGTTAGAGGCACATGTGGCCCCATGTTTAATGAAATCCTCTATATTGCTTTTAAGTGCTGAAGGATGAGATACTCCGGCAAGACCCTGTAAAAAAGTGCCCCCACAAAGAAATACGAACGTGGGCGTCCCTTCTACCCCATATCTTTCCGCAGTCCAGGGACTCTGTTCTGCATCAACCCTGACAAATTTGCAGGATTTACTGAACTCACTGGCATATTCCTGGAAATAAGGTTCTATTGCCTTGCAGTGTGGACATGTAGTAAGATAGAACATTACAACTACTGGCAATGGTTCTTTTTCAACTATTTGTTCCCAATTATTATCAGTTGCTTCTGCGATAAGTTCATCTTGCATATTATCCCCAAATAATTAATGGCAGTGATGAAATAAATAATTCATGTACAAAAAAAGAAATTATACAATAATTTGATCTGAAATGTACTGTATAAACATCAAACATCCATTACAAGGCGGAATCCTACATTGTTTAAACTAATATCAGCCTCGATAGATGTACGACTGGCAGAACGACAGGTACTTGGATCTGCATTCACACTGCCACTTCTCAGGGTTCGGATATCAGAAATACCCTCATCCCAGGCAGTTCCAACCTTCGGAGCACCTTCATAGCCAGAATGCCATTCATCCTGAACAAATTCATAGACATTGCCATGCATATCATAAAGGCCCCAGCTATTGGGATTCAGATGCCCTACTGAATAAATATCTTCTCCATACCATGCATACTTATGCAAATCAGCTTCATCGTCCCCAAAGTAATATTTGGTGTTTGTGCCTGCCCTGCAGGCATATTCCCACTCTGCTTCGGATGGAAGACGATATTTATCCGTGCCTTCCAGTGAATTCAGTTTTTTTACAAATTCCTGTGCATCATCCCACGAAATTCCTTCAACAGGCCGATTATTTCCTACAACATAAGAAGGATTATTGCCCATAACCATAGCCCATTGCTTTTGGGTAACTTCGTATTTGCCAAGATAGTAATCATTTCCGATCATTACTTCATGGACAGGCCCCTCCCTATAGTAGTACCTGCCTTCTTCATCATCAGGAGAACCCATCATGAACTCACCATCATGAATCAGTACAAACTTCATACCAATGGAATTGATATAGTTCTCAGGAATTTCCTGCGAACTCATGACTTCTTCATCTTTGAAAATATCATCATTACTATTTTCAGATGCAATAACAATTGAATTCTTGCCTAAGGCTTCCAGATATTGAGAGGGAACTGCTTCCGAATCATCAATAAGAGGAATGACAATGAAACTAACAACAAGCCAGGTTGCTATTATGATAGATAACCATTTAACCAGAGTAACTTTCATCGATTTATGAGGGTTCACAACATCCTTATGCTTTCTCTTTGTATTTTCCTGTTCCTTCCGTAACCGACCATCGGAAAGCCGCTTTTTTGATGGTCCCCCCTGCACTTTATGGAATTGGGAGTCTGAAAACGGACTCTTTGCGGAATTAACATGAATTTTGCTCAATTTATCGAATTCAGGCTCTTTTTTTGAAGTTTTAGCCTGCTCTTTATGAGAATTTCCTTCTTCAAGCTGCTTTCTTTCTGTACCATCGCACTCTTTCAGCACTTCATCTTCAAGGCTCGGTATTCCTGCCCCATCCAACTCATTCAGCAATTCATCTTCAAGACTCGGTATTTCTGCTCCATCCAACTCATTCAGCAATTCATCTTCAAGACTCGGTATTTCTGCCCCATCCAACTCATTCAGCAATTCGTCTTCAAGACCCGGTATTTCTGCTCCATCCAACTCATTCAGCAATTCATCTTCAAGACTTGGTATTTCTGTCCCATCCAACTCTTTCAGCAATTCATCTTCAAGAACCGGTATTTCTGCCCCATCCAACTCATTCAGCAATTCATCTTCAAGACTCGGTACTTCTGCTCCATCTAACTCATTCAGCAATTCATCTTCAAGACCCGGTATTTCTGCCCCATCCAACTCATTCAGCAATTCATCTTCAAGACCCGGTATCTCTGACCCATCCAACTCATTCAGCAATTCATCCCCTGCATTTTGTTTTCTCTTTTTCTCTTCATTTTCCCTCCACATCCTTGTTGCTTCATGCAGTTTGATTTCAAAATCTGTAGCTTTCAATCCCAGAGGTAACATAGAATGCAATTCAGTGTTATTAAAAGGGGAAAGCGAAGAAGTAGATTGAGAACTCGTATCAGGTTTTATGATCTGTTTGCTGATTCCATCCAGAGGAATATTTAGATCAGCATCTAAGGGGGATGTAAATGCAACCCAGCCAGCCCCCAGATGAACTTTATTTGCATTTGCAATATCAATTTTATTAAAGCGTGTAGCCTTCTTGCCACCAATACTTGATACTGGAAGCTCACCACCGTAATTTCCATCCAAATAAACGTACTTAACTCCCTGATGGCATCTCTTTTCTTCTGCTTTTTTGCATACAAAAGGGGGAACATCCATTCCAAGTTCGTTCTTCATGATATTATTCCTTTAATACCATTCATCCCATACGTAGCCACCACAATTTACCCTCCTGATTGTAGCTTCACTAATTGATCTACCATTAGATTATTTAATACTCAATAATATAATAAAAGATTCATAGTATTCATATATGTAACTAACTTCTTCAGATTCAACAACTCTTCCACAGTTCCAACTAGTATAAGTACAAGAAGTCTTCTATCAGGTTATTCCTTCAAATATACCTGAAAGAGAACTAAAAGAATGCATACTAAAGATGTAATGCTAGGTAACGAATCCATCGGCAACCTCATAGTCAAACTATCTGCACCCGCCATAGTAGGATTGCTTGTACAGGCGTTATACAACCTTGTAGACACGATCTTTGTCGGAAGGGGATTGGGAGAGCAAAGCATGCTGGCCATCGCCGGCATATCCGTGGCTTTCCCTGTACAGATCCTCATGATGGCGATCGCTCTGGGAGTTGGGATCGGAGGTTCGTCCATAGTCTCAAGGGCACTTGGCAAAAAAGACATAATAAAAGCTGAAAGAACCGTTGCTAATATGGTAACACTGGTAGTAACAGTCAGTGTAGCTTTTACGATTCTTGGCCTGATCTTTCTGGACCCCATGCTAAAGATCTTTGGTGCTTCTGATATCGTACTTCCTTTTGCCAGCGAGTACACGAAGTATATTGTCATTGGAACGACGTTCTTCACATTCTCTGCAGCCATGAGCAATGCTATCCGTGCAGAAGGAAATACAAAGTTTGCAATGGCTATAATGCTGGTTTCCAGCATTACGAACATCATTCTGGACCCCCTGTTCATCTTCGAGTTCGGAATGGGAGTAAAGGGAGCAGCGATTGCCACTGTGATCTCACAAGTTGTCGGCTGTGTCATGGTCGTCTATTATTATGCAAGCAGCATGAGCAGGGTGGACCTGATCGTATCCTACATGAGACCGGAGACCGGAATAATGTCTGAGACAATTTCCATCGGAATGTCAGAATTCGTGTTCAACGTGGTGGAAAGTGCACTCTTCCTTCTTTTCAACCAGAGTTTGCTGATATATGGAGAGGATGTAGCGATCGCAGTCTTTGGTATCGTCATCAAGGTATTCATGCTGACACTAATGCCAATCATCGGAATAAAACAGGGAATACAGCCGATCGTAGGATATAACTATGGAGCTAACGAGTTTGCAAGGGTAAAAAAGACGATCAGCCTATCAAATTATATCGTTACAGCAATGTGTATAGTAAGCACCGTAATAGTTTTCCTGATACCTGAGCAGATCATGCGTGTTTTCAGCAATGACCCGCAGCTCATCGACATGGGCATCACTGCCCTGAAGATCTCTTTCCTAATGATGCCGTTTATCGGCTACCAGGTGGTTACCACTGCACTCTTGCAATCACTGGGAAAATCAAAGGAATCGCTTATTGTGACACTCTCCAGGCAGATCATATTCCTTCCACCACTGGTGATCATATTGCCATGGTTCTTCGGCCTCAATGGGATATGGATCTCATTCCCGATCTCGGATTTCCTTGCCTGTGTGGTCGCAGTACTCATCACAAAGAAAGAGATCGCTATGATGAAGCATTAAATTCCGGAAAAGATATAAGTAAAAATAATCGATCAGATTAAAAAAAGTAAAATGGAAATAGCAGAGATATTTCCATTATTCAACAATGATCAGACATTTTTGATTGTTCAACTTTTTAATTATTACATACCCTGCTTCTTATTCCTGTAATAGAAATAGATCACAATTGAAGATAAAGCTATCAGGATCACTGCGATAGAAAGTGGACTTCTCAGCCAGCCCATCTTTACCTGGGACTCGACCATGGTCTTACCTTCGAGGGCACTTTCGTGATCAGGATCAACAACCAGTGCCTTATCGAATGATTCCAGTGCCTCTTCATGCTCACCAAGCTCATGCAAGGTATAACCCTGACCGATAAGTGCAAGGGAATGTTCGGGCTCGAGCTCAAGTGCTGATTCAAAGGCAGCTAATGCTTCTTCATATCTGCCAAGATCATAAAGTACACGACCCAGGTTATAAAGAACATCCACATCCCCTGCAAAGATCTCAACTGACCTTTCATAGGAACTCAGTGCCTCTTCAGGGTAACCGAGTTCGGAGTAAGAATCCCCCCTGCCGGCCCATGCTTTTGCATAGTTTGGGTCTGACCCTATTGCTTCATCGAATAGTTCGATAGCCTGTTCATATTCACCAAGAGCAAAGAGTGAGAAACCTTTTCCACTTAACGCATTCACATACCCTGGCTCAATAGATATTGCCCCATCAAAAGCATCTATTGATTCTTCATATTTTCCCATCTCATAAAGACAATAGCCTTTCCCGGACCAAGCAGAAACATATCCAGCATCTGCTGAGATCACATGGTCATAAGCATTAATAGATTCTTCATAAAGTCCAAGACCATAGAGAGCATCGCCCTTACCTACCCATGCAACCAGATAATCCTCATTCAGCTCAATTGCCGATTCAAAGTTATCGAGAGCTTCCGAATACCTGTTCATTTCAAGAAGTGAATAGCCCTTGCCTGAATATGAATACACGAAACCCGGATCAATTGATAAGGACATGTCGTATGCTTCAAGGGAGTCTCCATACTGGCCAAACTCGTAAAGGATCCTACCCTTTCTATACCAGATCTGGGCATCGTCATCACCCATAACCGTTGCTTCATCATAAATAGACCATGCTTCATCATACCTTCCAAGTCTTATGAGAGAATCTGCCTTACCTGCATATGCATCCATAGAACCCGGATTGTACAGGAGTGCTTTGTCATAAGCTGCGATTGCTTCCTCATAGTTTCCGAGAGAATAGTATGCATCCCCTTTACCTAACCATGCAGCCGGATGTGTCTGGTGCAAACTGATAGCATAGTCGAATGCGTCCAATGCACCTTCATAATCTCCTTCTTCAAGCATATCATTCCCGCTTGCCACCCATTCAGTTACAGGAGAAGCACTTACAGGAATCGTTGATAATGTAAATAAAAGTAAAATTAACACTGGCAAAAGCAGCGTTCTTCTTTTGGCACATTTTTTCTTTATGACCAATTCTAAATGTTCTAACACCAAACCACCTTTTTAGATTATAAAATATATAAAGTAAACAATATGTAAGAATCAAATCATAAGTTATATGTTTTTTCAGTGAAAAAAGAAAAAAAATAAGGGGTGAATATTTGCAGAACAGAAATTGTTCACACGATCAGTCCAGCCTTTCCCCACATTCTTCACAGAACTTTGCATTATCCTTTACTTCTTTTCCACAATTTGGACACTTTCTGACCTCTGCCTCCGAACCGATAGTAGAACGCTGGATGAGGCTGTCAGTGATATTTGTAGTTCTTATGTTGTATTGCATGGACCCCTCATCAACGAAAAGTTTGATGTCAGTCCTCTTTTCGATCTCTTCCAACATCTTATGATAGAAACCGGTAAGTGCATCTTCTTTTTCAGCCCAGGCCCTCAGTATAAGACGTGATCTGCGCTTGCCCACAACTTCAACGTAGGAAGCATATTTCAGACCGCTGACACCTTCAGCATAGAACCTTGCAACACCCGTAAAAAGACTTGGTGTTGACGTTATCTCCGGCTCGATCATGTACATGTTCATGTCTTTGAGCACCCTTGTAGAAATATCGAACAGGTTCTCTGCGGGGATCTCAAGATCTTTGGAATCCTCTTCTGCCGAGATCAGGGTAGTAACCACCGACCTCCAGGAAGGTTCATCGATCTTGCTTACATGAAGCACCGGACACACTACGCTTACCATCTTGCCTTCAAGATCAACATGGCTACGCTTCTTTGTGTTATAATCGTAGTAATCAATGCCTGCGGAGATCTTACAATCACCACATTCACCAGTAGGACGGACCTCAAATGTAACTGTCTTACCTTCACCGAGTTCAAGCATAGAGATAGTTTTCTCAGCCTCTTTTAGCAGGAAAACATCAGGTACGAAAAGATTAACTCTGATATCACCTATCGGCTCAGAAGTATGGTTCTCGACCTTTACTTTATACTGAAGAACAGCACCACGGTAATAGAACGCAGATTTTACCACAATAGAACTACTTTCCTTCAAAGGCAAAGATGGTGCTTTTCCGACACTTGCTCCCATTGGCATGGATGAAGCTTTTTTGGTTTCAATAACTTCCCCCGGAACAGGCTCAGGCTTACTGGCGATCTTCGTGTAACGATCTTTCTTTTCGGATGGAGTAACTCTAGAACCACCGGTTCCGGATATTTTGGACTTCTTGTTCCGCCTTCGTGCCTTAATGATGCCTCTTAAAAATAGCACCACAAAGATGAAGGCCAGAATAAGAAAAAGGACGCCGGCCCCATTAGCACCATTGCTACTATCATCGTAATCGTCATACAATGTGGGATCTATTCTATCAGTATCAGTAGATGAAGACCTGCTAAAGTCAGAGACAGAATAGTACTGGACCTCACCTGATGAGACATAGAAACTGCCTTCCATACCCTCATATCCTGAAGATTCCAGTGTTACTGCATGATAACCAGGTTCCAGATAATTTAACTGTATCAAGGTATATCCATCACTTGTAACCTGATAATAACCATCGAGATATACATCATATCCCGACGGGATGGAATAGAGCACTATGGCACCCTGAGGGAAGTCCTTATAGAATATATAAAGACCGTCAATATCCATATAGTCAACATATGAATCCGAATATATGTCCAATACCTCAAATTCTAGGGAAATAAGACCGTCGTCGTAATAGAAATAGTCCCCCTCATAGTAGATGGCATTCTGGACCTCATAGCCATTCCATGTCACAGACATCTGCGCATAGTTGTTGTATGGATCAATATCGATTATGTTGAGAACATACCCTTCCTCCAACCAGAAGGAATCACCCTCTGAGAATACAACACCATAGTCCAGAGTTGACGAAGCACTGCCAACAGCGGATAATGACAGGACTAAAAAGGATAATAATATCAGTATTTTCACGTGTTTTTCTATCAAGATCGGACACCTGTGGAAACTAGTATATTATGTTAAGTTTGATTGCTATTAGTTCTTTCCAGAGCAAAGCTAGAAAGATAATTCATATCCTTTTAATGGCATATTTTTTAAAAGGTCGATCTTTGCCCCTTACATTGAGTTTAATCAAGCTTTGTACCGCATTGACCACAGAAATGTGCTTCTGCAGGGACTGTACTGCCACAACCAGGGCATTTTTTAACACCCGGTGCCCTGCGGGTCTGTGCTGCACCCATAATTTCAGCATCCAGTTCCTTTCTGCGATATGAATCCTCACGTTCGCGGTCTTCAACATCCATCATGAACCGGACCTTGTCCTCTTTTGCAATGCTCTCAGCCTCTTTCATTTTGGCAAGGGCCTCTAGCTGTTCAGGAGACATGTTCTGGAACTCCCTGCCCTGTGCAATGACGGTAGCAACATCTGAACCACCCTTTTCCATGACATTGCCCATGTATTCCATGTCCCGGGCATGTTTGCGGTCGTTCATGTCCTCATCAAGTTCCAAATCAACCCTTCGGGCTCCGGTCTTTGCTTCCCTCCATGAAGAAAAGGTTTCGATCGCCTGTTTAGCTTCAGCAGCATCGGCCTGATTCTCGATCTGCGAGATCCTGGACCTGTGAAGAGTATCTTTCTCTTCCTCTGTCCTGTAATGAGCTGCACTCACTGTTTCTTCCGCAAAGCCAGCTCTTGTTGAAGCAACATTTATCCGGCTGTCACGGTCCAGATCGCCTTCCCTTTCAAGGGTAGACATTTCCTTGAGCTCCTCTTTAACCTGAAATCCACTGCGTTCCTTTCTCACAACACCATAGTTGCCAAAGTCCCACTCACAAGTGTATTTTACAAGCTCGATACCCCATAGCAAAAGAGTATCCTTAAGCTGCATTTCAAGCTCATTTTCCATCCTCAGCTGAAGATCACGATTACCATAAAGAGATTCAATGTCCTCACCATGCACTTCCGGTTCAAGGACACGGGTTATCGTTTCACTCTCAAGGCGATCGTAGATATCGAATATTGAGAGATTCCTTTCCCCGTTCTTCTCCGCAACCGTATAGGAAAATATCATGCTGAAGAACTTTTTTGGATCATTAATCGTAAATCTCAGTATGCCCCCACATCCAACTTCCTGATCATCACGGGTCCACAGGCCGGGAACTTCCCACCTCAGCTCCTTAAAAGAGGTATCGATCAGAGCAATATCCACATCTTTGCGTAAGTTCCCTGGTTTTAGCAGGCCACCAACTCTCATTTTCCCACTGTCGATGATGTCTTCAACTACACCATTCTTAATCATAACAGCTTTCTCATTAGGTGAGAGCGTAATTGACTTGCTGAAGAAACCTTTTACATTCTTCTTAGGGATAACACGTGCAATATCATCAAGATCCTTCTTCCATTTGAACACCATAGTTCCAATACCTCCATCATCCGGCAATATGCTATAGATTAACATTGAACAAATATTATATATAATGTTTTCTATTGTATACATGGGCATACACCAGAGCTGATTTTTTATTGAGCAATAAGAGACATATCAATAAAAACAGGTCAACTGCACAAAATAATATATATATAACATCAATAAAATAGAATGAGAGGAAATAAAATGGGTCGCTCGTATCCAGTCAGTGCAAGAGTCTCAGAAGACAGCAAACAATACCTACAACATCTTGTTGAAGAAGGAGTTGCCATCAACACTTCTGAAGCATTGAAAATATGTATAAGGTATGCCAAACAAAAGAAAATGGAGGAGGAAATATAATGGGATTCACCAATCCATTCAAGAAAGTATCACCTGAAGAACTGAAAACAAAGTTATCAATGTCTGAACAGAGACTAACAGCACGAGAAAAAGAACTTGGCAAAAAGAGAGAAGCAGCTCGTGCAAAGGCCAAAGAAGCTCTTTCGGAAGGTAACGACAGAGAGTTTAGGGTAGCCTCCCGCAGATATTCGATGGTCGATGGACAGGTGAATACCATCGGCAGCATGGTAGAGATGGCACAGTCCATGACCGACGTTATCGAAATGCAGACCGGACTAAAAGAAGTAGTTGAAATAGGAGATAACCTCGGAAAATGGCAAAAAGAACTTGGTTTTGATACATCAAAGCTTGAGGGAGCGGTCACCAATATTCGTACATCCATGGAAAAAGTGAACACCGCCACCAGTATGATGACTTCTTCAATGGATGCCGCTATGAACGGAGGTTCAGAACTCAGCGAAATACAGGATTCACTCAGGTCTGAGTTACTGGCAGAACTTAGCACTGACACATCATCCAAAGATGAACTATCAAAGAAGATCAAATCAGAAATGGCCGAGTCAGAATGATCCAGCAGGATCATACTGACCTACAGATACTTTGGAGGTGCAAATCTGGGATCTGCAAGTTCACTGGCAGCACAGGCAAGGGGTTATGCAAAAGCTGCTAAGACATTGGAAGAAGAGAATGAAAAAGAGAGAGCAAGGGAACTTTATCTCAAGTCTGCAAAGCTCTACAATGAAGCTTCAAAGCTCTCAACTGACAAAATCGACAAGAATACACAACATGACCTTGCAGAACATCTTTTTGCAAAGGCGCAGTCATTCAAAAGTTCAGGCGTCCAATATTCTGGCTCAGGCACAGGAACAAAAGAGGATACCGACGAATCATCATTATCAAAAGATGACCTGATAATGACAGAAAAGCCTGATATCGGATTTTCGGATATCGGAGGCCTTGAGACTGTGAAAGAGGATATCAGAAAAGCCATCATATACCCATTCACCCACAAGGAACTATACCAGATGTACGGACAGAAGGCCGGTGAAGGAATACTACTGCACGGACCTCCTGGTTGTGGAAAGACAATGATGGCAAAGGCAGCTGCAAAGGAGTGCGGTGCTGACTTCATCAGTGTAAAGACCAGTAGTATTGTAAGCAAGTGGGTAGGTGCTTCCGAGAAGAACATAAAAAAAGTCTTTGACACTGCCAGGGAATGTGAGAAAGCGATCATCTTTTTTGACGAGATCGATTCTATTGCAGGCAGAAGAAGCGAAGCAGAAGACTATGCCAAAAGGGTGGTCAACGAACTGCTTGCCCAGATGGATGGAGTGGATACAGCCGATGACAACCTGCTTGTTCTTTCAGCTACCAACGAACCATGGGCCATTGACCCCGCACTTCGCAGACCGGGACGTTTCAGTAAACTTGTATTCGTACCGGAACCTGACCTTCCTGCAAGGATCGCTATTTTTAAACTTAACCTTAAAAAAAGGCCGATCGATAATGATGTTAATGTCGATAAACTTGCAGAGATGACCGGATCATATTCCGGAGCAGACATTTCAGCAATCTGCAAAGAAGCTGCTGACATTCCTCTTGGAGAGGCACTTCGTGGTGCAGAGCCCCGGAAGATAAAGATGAATGATTTCATCAAAGTACTTGAGCAAAGGAAACCGTCCATCACTAGCTGGTATTCCGAAGCACAGCGTGAAATAAAGAAGAGCGGCGAAGAGGAAGTCTTTAGCGAGCTATTCCACTGATAACAGAGAGTGAACGATATGGATCTGGAATCCCATCCCACAACATTGCAGGAAGAGAACAGGAAAAAAGTGCATGAACTCTTGAAGAGCACGCATTCACGTATAGAAAAACTGATCCAGAAGACCTATCAACAAAAGGATTCAGCCGCGACATCACAACTTCGACAGCTTCGGACAAGAATAACAGGACTAGTATCAGAAGCTGAAAAGAAAGAACTTGACTCCTTCGGAAGTCACGAAGGCAATATTGATGATTTCTACGAGAATGAAGAAAGATTCGTAGAAACATCTAGGATGCTGCTTCAGGAAGTGGAGAATGCACTTGCTACCGGCGAGAGTATCGATGTTTTTACCATCAGTGACCTTGTGGATAAAATAGAGATGGGATTTAGCCACAGGATCGAACTTACAAGCAAGAACCTGAGCGAATATGAGAACAGGATCGTAAGTAAAAAGCAAGCTCAAAGAGAGGAAAGGGAAAGGCAGGAAAAGGAACTAAGAGAGCAGGACCAGAAGGAAGCTGAGGAAAAAGCCCCTGCAGAAGACAAAATCGAAATGTCTGAGACATCTGAAACATTCCCCTCCGAAACCAAGACCAATCCAGCTGATGATATTGAAGATGAAACATCAGCCCGGTATGACATACAGGCCCCTGCTAAAAAAAGTGAACTTGATACTGAAACCCTTTCAAAACTCTACCGTTACATTAATACCCTGGAGCAAAAATTTGAGAAACAACATCCTGAGGTATCTTATAATGGAGAATATATCGCAGACAAGCAATGGAAGGTCGAACTTTCAAAAAGAAGTGTCCGTGGTTCCATAAAAGAAGGCAGGTTCAAAACTCCAATGCTTATCGTAGACAATTATTGGAAATCCATAGACGACAAGAGAGAAATCATCGAGATGATACAGGCAAAAGCAAATACCATCGAACAAAACCAGTATATGAGCCTGTGTTTTATCAACAGTTCCTGGGATCAAAGTATAAAGGATTGGGCAAGGACATATTCACATCAGAGACTGGGATTTTTCCTATACGATCTAGTGGAAGACGATCTTATATACAATGAAACTGATGAAAATAATCGGAAATTCGCATTCTGGCATTCCTCAAATGGAACCCGGACCAAATTGACAGAGATCGTGGATCAACTCATTGAAGAGGAAGAATACTTTGACCTCGGCGAGGTTATGGAATATTCCGGGCTTAACTTGACCGGGGCTAAAAAATTCATAGATGGTCTTGTCAAGAAGAAAGTGCTCATCGATGTTGGGCTGGGCACACCAAAATATACAAGATCAAAATAATGCAAGGTCAGGCATAAAGAATCAATCAATAGAACATAACTATTGATGCTTTACTTTTTCTAACGAAATGAACTTGTTGATAGATTTAACTATTGGATTAAATGAATTAAATTAAACGAGTTAAATTCGATAAGAGCTAATAAATAAACTAAAATTAAAAAAAGATAAGAAAAGAGTGAAAGGATCACTCTTCTGCAGGTGCTTCAGCTTCTGCACCGCCACCGAGGATGTCCTCAATGGTCTTGTCACCGTATGCAGTAACCTTTGTGTTGATCTGGGTAATATCGGTTGCGACTTCCCTTCCACGAAGGAACTTTCGGCGGCGTACACCTCTTGCTTTTGGCGTGTAACCGACGCCTCTTGCAACAAGGACCTTCTGTCTCTTAGAACCAGGAAGGTCAGGGCTCATTACGAAACCACTGTCATCAGTACCGCCTGTGATTGTCAGGGTGTATCCATCCAGACCTACTGTTGAACCATCTACGGTCTGGCCAATAGCCTTACCGATGAACTGGTTTGATTCAGCACCAGTGATATCGAACTGGTAGGTCTTGGTTTTTGGATCTGAAACTACAACTTTAAAATCTGCCATGATTTGCCTCCAAATATTAGTAATATTTATCTATTGTTTAATTAATTTGATCTGGTATATGTCTAACAGACATATATATTATATTTATTTCGCCCAGAAGGGGTTGCCCCTTCTTTTGATCTCAAGAAATGCATCCATTGCGTCTAATTCGTCCGCCGAAAGTGAATCGTAAAGTTCATGCTCAAGGATCTTGGCATGTCTTTCAGGTATATTAGCATGCAGGACGTCGCCTTCGTGTATCTGTCGCCCCACTGTTGGGCCTTCGAGACTCATAGCAACTTCCATCCCAATACGTGCTTCGCCAACATTCTCCCCTCTGGATTGCAGGCCTTTTATAGTACCAACAACAATGCCATCTTCATTGGTTACATCTACCTTGGTCTTTACAACACCGCCAATGACCCTTACACCTACAACAGCCGGTTTGCTCTGCCTGAATGTACAATCAGGCATGATAGTGAACATTCCGGGCTTGATGATGGTCTCGGAGATCGTTTTCTCAGAAAGTGCACGCTGCTCTTTCACCCAGTCCTTATAATCGTCAATAAGACGATAGATGACATCGTTCATGAACAGTTTGACATTTGTAGATTGTAACTTCTCCTTTGCATCAGGAAGAATATTAACATTAAATCCAACTATCACAGAGTGGAATGGGTCTTCAATAGCTGAAACTTCCACAATATCCCTGTTGGAGATATCACCCACATCTGCTTTGCGAATAGGAATATCTTCTTTCTTCAACTCATTTACGAGAGCTTCAAGAGATCCGATAGTATCTGCTTTGATGGCTATACCGCTCTGGTCAGTATCGATCTGAACATCCTCAACCTCACTGCGAACTTCCTCAACAACCGTCTCAAGGGTCTCAGGAGTTGCTACTCTCACAGACCCGCCTGAAAGGGCTCCATCAAGATTAGGAGCTGAGATCTTTACACCTATAGCGGCTGTTACTTTGCTGACCTGTTTGAACTTGTCCTCCACATTGATCTCGGAAAGGACACGAGGTTTCAGCACCGCACGCACTTTTGTCTGTATAGGCTCATCCAGGCTTCCAACTACGATAGTATCGCCTTTTTTCAGCGTTCCGTCATAAAGTATAAGATCAACAGTGGTTCCAAGACCGCGTTCTTCCTTTACTTCAAGCACGGTTCCGACACCCGGACCAGTTGCATCGTAATGGAGGTTGGATTCCAGAAATCTCTGTGCCAGTCCCAGAAGCACCATCAAGAGGTCAGGTATTCCTTCCCCGGTGATAGCACTGATAGGTATGACACCAATATTATGCTGGAAATCGGCCACCCGATCGTATCGGTCCGAGCTGAATCCATGATTATAAAGCTCACCGATAACCTCATAGAACTTGTTGTCCAGACTGGTCCTCACATGCTCGCTTTGCTTGTTGTAGGATGCCATGAAAGGAGAATCCTTTTGTGGATTCCAGCCGTGTATCTTGTCGATCTTATTGGCAACCACTACAAAAGGAGTTTTGTGCTGCTTCAATATATGCAGGCTTTCAATGGTCTGGGGCTTGAAACCCTCATTAATATCCACTATAACAACAGCAAGGTCCGCAAGAGCTCCGCCACGACTCCTAAGGGTCGTAAAAGCATGATGCCCGGGAGTATCAATGAACAAAAGACCTGGAACAACAAACTGGTCCAGTAAACCGGGATTTCCACATTTCTCCACAATGGATCCTATAGGAACCTCGGTTGCACCGATATGCTGGGTAATAGCACCAGCCTCTCCGGACACAACCGCACTTCCGCGGATGTTATCGAGCAGTGAGGTCTTTCCGTGATCCACATGCCCCATTACACATACGATAGGGGTCCTTAAGTCATCCTTTACAGCCATAGTGCAGCTCCCTTTGGAATTATCTTATTGATCAGATCAGTGATAAAAAATATATTCAGGGCCAATATGACCCTTTGAATATGACGTCCACGACAGGCCGGAGCTGGTCCGACCTGACGCTTCAGAATATCATTCATTTGTTGATGGTTCGATCCTTTTAGGCTTACTCGTAAAGCTGCCCTTCATCGATCCTGGAATAGCCTGTGATCTCAAACTCTTCAAAGTGAAGAGCGATCTCACGCTCTGCTGATTCAGGAGCATCTGATGCATGGACAACGTTCCTTCCGGTCTCGATAGCAAAGTCACCACGGATGGTGCCAGGTACTGCTTCTACAGGATTTGTCGCACCGTTGACGGCACGCATGATCTTGATAGAATCCTTGCCTTCTACAACCATTGAAACGGATGGCCCTGAGGTCACATATGAAACGAGGGAACCAAAGAATGGCCTCTCTGAGTGTTCTTTATAGTGCTCCTTTGCAGTAGCCTCGTCCATTACGTTCATCCTCAAAGCTGCGAGCTTAAGGCCTCTCTTCTCGATCCTTGAAAGGATCTCTCCGACAAGACCGCGCTGAACGCCATCAGGTTTGATCATAACATAAGTTCTTTCCATCAGAAACACCCGCTTATGCTTTCTTCAGGTATATCCTACCCTGTTCTGTCCAGACAGTACGTCTTGGAAGTCTTCCAAGATCGAAGTTGCCCTTGCACTTTGAAGAACAGAAATAATAGGAAGAACCATCTTTCTTTGCGAAGAGTAAGCCGGTTCCCGGCTCAAGTGGCTCACCACAGAATGAACATTTTCTCTGTTCCATTATCATCACCTGGTAGTTAATTTCTTAGCCTCTCTTGATGTCTCCATAAGCATGAAAACATCGCCTATCCTTACCGGACCGACACAGTTTCTTGTAATGATCCTGCCCTTGTCACGACCCTCAAGAACCCTGCACTGGATCTGGCTTGCTTCACCATGCATACCAGTGTTACCGATAACATCGATAACCTCGGCTGCAAAGCCCATATCATCATCTGCCATTTGAGATGCCTCCGGTTACCGTTTATTTGAGTGCACTGATCTTCTGTGCAACGTCTTCTACAAGTTCGCCGCCCTTTCCTGCATCAGTGATCACAACAGCTGCACAGCCGACACCTATGCCACAGGCTGCACCAAGCTCTTTCTGCTGTTTTACAAAAATGTATGGTGTGTTCTTTTCCTCGCAAAGAGCAGGAATGTGAGCAACAACTTCTGCTGGCTCAATGTCATCTGCAATGACAGCGAGCTTTGTAATGCCTCTCTCGATAGCTTTTGTTGCTTCGTTTGTACCTTTCTTGATCTTTCCGGTGTCTCTTGCGAGTTCGATTGCTTCAAGTGCTTTATCTGCTAATTCGTCAGGAACGTCAAATTTTGCCATATTAAATTCTCCTTCGAAACCGCTCCTTATGTCGCGGCTTGTCATTATTCATTGTAATTCACTTAAACGCAGCAAGCTATTTTTCCCAAATGGAACAACACTTACATACGCCGAAGTATTTGGTATGAATCGCCACAGTCACATATATAGCTTGCGCCAAACCCCAGCGCATATTGCAGAAAAGATATCAATAAAGAAAAAAAGGTGAGAAAGGATCTCACCATTGAGGTTCCATAGCCAGAGAATAGATGTTCGAAGCATCGGAACTTACAGTAACTTTCAGTATATCATCCTCTGAATAGACATCATAGAAGAGAGCGCGTTCTGAACTGTTAGCTGCAAGAGAGGTCACGTTATTAATGGTACCTTCTGTTGGGTTCAGATAGACCGTGGTCCTTGAGTATGACATATCATCCTCAAGTTTCATCTCGAGATAATATTGGTCAGCAAAACCATCTTCCACTACAAGCAAACGCTGCATTTCTGCCCCAGGTTCTACGAATTCAAGTATCCGGTCAAACTCGGAATTTGGTGCAGATTCACCTTCAATTGCATCCAGAACAGATTCCAATTGAGCTTTCTCACCGAATAACATTGGTTCACCGACCACATTGTACACATCGTTACCACGAGATAGAATCTGGTACCCATTGTATAGGTCCGGTGACAGGTAATACTGGAAAGCAACGACCTGCGGAGAGATCTCATGCATATTAAACCAGGTTCCGTCAAGATATTGTGCAGTATACACCTTATTAACCTGTGAGCCATAGATGCCATCAAGCTGGGACGTGTTTCCCATTATCAGCTCAAGAGGAGTTCCTCTGACCGCCTGTGCATCATAATACTGAACAGCAACAGCACCATCTGAAGTCACTGCAAGCCCATCAGCAACAGAGTTCAATTCATAATCTACGTGTTTGCCAGGTATGGAATCAAAGCTGGATGATTCTATGGATGAACTGTCCCCATTTGCCTTATTCGAATTTCCAGTGAAAAAGAAAGGCAGTATGGACATTACCATAATGACCGCCAAAAAGATCGCTATATATTTCTGATTCATTTATACACTCCAGGATAAATATTAGAGGTGCTTTAATAAAAGCACTTTTTAAAAAGTTGGAACATCCTATCTACATACTCATATATAAGGTTCTTTGTTTTGCCCCAATACAAAAAAATAAGTTTGAAGTTTATTCTATCGCCATATAGATCAAAACTTAATCCAGAAAACGTGATGTTGCCATCACACAAGGGTGACCTGACCATTCACCACACATCAGTCTTGTCTCAACTCTATGCAAAGAACCTTTGGCACCAAGCATGGATGTCTCGAAAACTATCGTTTTCCCAACCTTCACTTTCGACAAGATCGAATCCAGCCGATCCCATTCAGAATCCGGGTGCAATTCCAGATAATGCATACCAGAAAGATCATCTTCCAAAAATCCCAGGTAGTCCACTACTGCCCTATTGGCATAAAGGACATAACCTTCCATATCCGTCACTACCAATAACTCATCCATCATATCAACGAGAGACCGAAGATCTTTATATTTCTGAGCAATACCGGATGAGGATCGCATTTTAGAGATGGCAATACCGATCTGGTTAGCTATCGTTTCAAGGGAACTACGCGAATTATCAGGGATCTCATATTCACTGTGTGATGAAAGACAAAGCGCTGCTATCACATTACCTTCATGCTTCACAGGAATGATGGCAGTACCATGAAGGCCTTCGTAACGGAGTTTCTCCCCGGTACCAATAGCATTCAACTCGGAATGATGTTTGTAAACAGGCTGCCCGGTCATGACCAGACGGTTCTGGACAGAGTTCCTAGGGAAAACGGAAGTATCTTTAACAAATCGCTCCGACAGGCCTTCGTGTGCAACAAGCTTCAGGTCACCCGTTACATCGTCCAGAAGATAAAATCTGCCGGAATCCACCGGATCAACCTTCAAGCTGAAGCTCAGCATCTGCTCAAATGTTTCCTCAATTGTGTTTGCAGAACTAAGGACCGTATCAAGGTCAAGCTGCACATGCATGAAATCATCTGAATGTTTCCGGTCAGTTACATCCACAATAATACCCTGCAAGTACCTTACATTTCCCGCCTCATCATGTTTTATGAATGTCCTTTCATCAACCCAGCGTACGTCCCCGAACTTAGTAAATATGCGATACTCCTGATTAAAGTCCATGAAGCCTGCATCCACCCTTTTGGCAAGCTCTTTTTGCACACGCTCCAGATCATATGGATGGACTATATCTCCATATACAAGCTTCCCCGAAATAAAATCATCAACCGAATAACCAAACTGAGCAACATTCTCGGATACGAACTCAACAGGCCAGTTTTCCTCAGCACGCCACAGGAACACAACTGCAGGACTGCTTTTGATCACATCACCCAGGATCTTCTGAATGTCAAGAGAGCGACGAAGTTCCGCATCCGCCTTTTTGTGTAACAGAATATTCCACATCCCATTCATTAGAAGTGATACCTGCCTCACATCCGAGAGGTCATAATCCTCGACTTTATTGCCCAGACCAACAAGAGCAACAACATGATCCCTTTCAAATATTGGAATACTCAGGAACCTTGTGATATTCATGTGTCCTTCAGGATAGCCTCTTTTGGAAGGATTCTCTGCAGAATAATCATTGATGATAATAGGCAGTTTCTGCTTTAGAGATTCAGTCCAGAGACATTTATGATCAAAATGGGATCCTGGCTTCTTATCTTTGAGGGAGCATTCCCCCATCACTTCCCCGGACCATGAGTCTATCGTAACTGTAGTTTCATCCACATCCACAAAAGCAAGATATCCAACATGGCTTCCGGTCAGCTTTACGGCTTCTTCCAGCGAAAAATCCATGATCTCCTGAACGGATGAATCGGTCATCTGATAAAGGTTCAACACTGCCTCGATACGCATCTCCTCGGTGTGCAGCACATTTTCGATCTTCTTACGTCCGGTGATATCAACGATAATACCCTGGAGATATGTGACCTCACCCTTTGAATTGTGATGAAGATGTGTCCTCTCGTCCACCCACCGGACTTCACCCGATCTTGTCAATATCCTATATTCCTGGAAGAAATCAGAGTAACCGCCTTCAGTAGATTTCGAAACCCCTGCACGAACCCGACCGATGTCTTCAGGGTGTACAATGTCAGCATAAACAAGCTCCCCCGAGGTGAACTCTTCCACAGAATACCCGAACATATCAATGTTCTTCGAGACAAACTCAACGGGCCAGTCTTCTTCAGCACGCCATAAGAAAACAACCACAGGACTGGAATTTATGACAGATTCCAATGTGTTCTTCATTTCCAGTGCACCATCAAGCAGTGCAATATCACCCATTCTCTGTTCAGTTATATCAACAACAATCCCATGATAGAACTTGAGCTTACCAGAATCATCATAATGGACAGATGTCCTTTCATCTACCCACCTGACATCCCCTGATCTGGTGAGAATACGATACCTTAGATCAAAGCTTGTATCTTCCTTGCTAACATGCCGGGATGCTTCGGACATGACCATGCCTGCATCATCAGGATGTAAAATATCAACATATCGGACCTTACCGGAAGTAAACTCATCCGGATCATAACCGAACTGAGAAATGTTCTCTGAAACAAAATCCACAGGCCAGCCTTCATCTTCCCTCCAGATAAAGACAACTGCAGGACTTGAGTTGACCACGGATGAGAAGACCTCTTCCATAGATTCTGAATCAAGAAAAGGCATTTTTGCCTTATTTACATTCGTTTTTCCTGCAGTAATGTAATCAACCCCAAAGGTTTGTAACTATCAATTAGAGATTGAACCTATTTATACATTAATACAAAGAAGATACAAAAATTCATTTTGTTCTTTATAAGTATGTTGTATTTTAGAAAACAATTTGCCTTAACCGGTCAAAATTGGATAACTGGTACAATAACTACAGATAACACAATAATTACAACACAAGAGAAACAAGAATCGAACAATAACTAATACAAGATTACCAAGGACAGAACAATGACTAATACAAGATTACCAAGGACAGAACAATGACTAATACAAGATTACCAAGGACAGAACAATAACTAATACAAGATTACCAAGGACAGAACAATAACTAATACAAGATTACCAAGGACAGAACAATGACTACAATAAAAGATTACCAAGGATAACACATTAATTACGATTGATACAATAAACATAGCCAACAAGACATAAAACAAACACTATTCTGCAAAAACTATATCAACAGACATATTCTAATTTAATGTATGGGAATTTTCAAGGATATCTTTAGTCAAACATCTGACAAACGAAAACTAAAGCAGATGGAAAAAACAGCAGACAGCGTATTTGGAAAAGGTTACGTTCTTTTTGAAATGGGACGCTACGAAGAAGCACTGGAAAGATACGATGAAGCTGCATCCATGTTGAAAGAAACACAGCAGATGTTGCTTGAAAGTGACATGGAAGATGAATCAAAAAGGCTCGAGAAAAAAGCAAGAGATGCCCGGTTCAACAAATGTTTTATTCTTTTCAAACTTCAACGATATGAAGATGCACTTGAGATAATCGATGAGACACTAATTGAAACTCCCGAAGACCCAAAGATCATTTTCAGCAGAGGCTTTGTTCTTTTCAGCATCAGCCGATATGAAGAGGCACTAGAGGTACTTGATAAGGCCATTGAGATGCAGCCGGAATTACCTGATGCATGGTACTGCAAGGCGAATGCTCTCTACCAAATCGAACGTTTCGAAGATGCGCTTGAAGCATATGAGAAAGCCATCGAATATGCAGGCATAATGAATTTTGAGTTCCCACGCTATTCCCTCCTGAACATAGATCCCGACCCCACATTAAAGACAAATGCTGCCGGAGTGTGGTATGCCAAAGCAAATACCCTTGATAAGATGGGAAGGCAGGAAGAAGCTATCGAAGCATACAAAAGCGCTCTTGAAATAAAAAAAGCATTCCCTGATGCATGGTATTGTCTTGGCAACTGTCTTGCAGAGTTAGGAAGGAATGAGGATGCATTAACGGCTTTTACTAATGCAATTCATATCGAACCGGATTTCAACGCTGCACGTGAGAACAAAGCAGAGATACTCTTAAAACTTGGAAGGGCGGAAGAAGCAAAAGAAACGCTTGAATATGAGCCGAAAACCGATAGATGATCAATACATCATCTTATCCGGTTTTTCCTCCCATTCATCCAGCAATTTACGGCAGCCTTCGCATTCGACATTGGTTTTTTCCAATACGGATGGGGAAGCACCTTTTTTTAATATGTCATAGATCATGCCATCATCAAAACCTATGGAAGCAACTTCATCGGTGCTGGTCCCATAATATACTTTCCTGATGCGGGCCCAGCATATAGCTGAAAGGCACATTGGACATGGCATGGTGGTAGCATATAACTCACAACCTGAAAGATCGAAGTTCTCAAGAATTGAAGAAGCTTCCCGTATCGCAACAATTTCAGCGTGTGCAGAGGGGTCATTGGTGCCAAGCACCTTGTTGTGTGCCTTTGACAGGACCTTTCCATCCTTTACAATAACAGCCCCAAAAGGCCCACCTTCATTATTTTGCATGCCTTTGCGTGCTTCCTCCACAGCAATTTCCATGAAGTTATCAGACATACGTTACTTTTTCCCCTCAAGGTAAT
Organism: Methanococcoides methylutens; assembly: GCF_000765475.1. Classification (NCBI taxonomy): domain Archaea; kingdom Methanobacteriati; phylum Methanobacteriota; class Methanomicrobia; order Methanosarcinales; family Methanosarcinaceae; genus Methanococcoides; species Methanococcoides methylutens. Next base: position 102,851 of record NZ_JRHO01000010.1, on the reverse strand, counting down.
TTAGAAGAAACTTCATTGCATCCTTTTCAGCTTTACCACCACATTTGTTCACAGTGCAGGAATAAGCCTTGATGAGCCTCATATATTTTTCATCATTTGTCAGCTCATAACGTGTCGCATGCACACAAGATTCAATAACGAGATTGAAACCGCGGTTTACCGATCTAAAAACATGTTTGTTCATCCGCGCATGGAGAGGTTTTAATTTTGCCACCAGAGCTTCAGACGTTTCCCTTATGTCAACACATTCAAAAACAGCCCATGAGACGGCATCCTTGAGTACTGCAAACCCTCGTTCATCGTGAGTGAAAACATCGAATTCGGAATCATCGAGATCACCAAACGTTGTACGCACAAAAAGCAGAGGATCATAGACAAGATTTGCCACGAGCCTGTGCTCTGCCAGAACATTGCTATATGTTGTAGAGCCTTTAAAAAGTCGCACAAGCAACTCATCATCCTTACGAATGATACCCATCGGAGCAGCATTTGGAGACCAACCCTGATAGGTAGTAACTATCATTTCACTAATGCCTTCATTTATACCAAACGTATCAAGATCAATTTTTGCCATTAGAATCTCAAACCCCCAAGCAACGCTATGAAAATGCCTGCTATTACCATATCTGCTGTAGACCCGGGATTTAATCTGCAATCAAGTAAATCCTCATCGAAAGTTTCGATGTCTCCCCAGAATAAAGACATTTTGTAATCGTTATTCTCTATTTTTGAAATAATATACTTTGCTTGCATAGAAACATTTTCCGCTGTTTCTATATTAGTCTTTGTCTGGATGAACGTGTCCGGAGTTTCCGAAAGCAACTTCAAGAATGTGTAAACGATGGCCTGATTTATGTCAGGGATCGAAAATTCACCATCCTGAGCAGTCATTAAGCGAGTGATGGTCTGTGCACAGTATGCACATGTTTTAAAACCATTGACCCACTCATTCGCGATCTGGTCATACCCCTGTGATATCACCATCAGGTCGTATAATGTAACTCCTTTTTCCTCCAATGAGCCCAGGGACCCTTCATCCTGAAGGTCGAACTCATCTACATCATTCACTCGCACGCCCGCGGAACTGAAACATTTGTAGAAATCCAGGGCATCCTCTGTGCCCGTTGACATTACGATCTCATGGGCGCGACTGATAAGCTGATCCACATCGAAAGAACCATCCTTTTCCAGAAGTTCCCCTGCAGCCATGGAAAGCGGTATAAGGAGAAGAAATGCACCAAAATGTGTGTTACCGCCAGCCTGCCAGGAATTGCTCTGGCAAACAGCATCCTTTAAGCTCTCACCAATACCTGTGCATCCCCTGGTCGCATCTTCAATTACAGGAGAGATGCTTACAGCAGATGCAAGAAAATGCTCATACCTGGTGTCATCGTAATCATGATGACGGTCTATGTTTCCCGGCTTGGGAGAAGCTGAGACCTCCAGGATCATTGCAAGTTGGGCACAACGCGCAATATATGATGCTACAGACTTCCCGCTGCAGCTCAGTCCATTGGATGTTGTACCTTGATAATTAAGATTCATTCACAGGTTTTTTAGCATTATCTAATATATAAGTTGCAAGGTCTTTCTTCAGTTTCATGTAATCTGATGCAGAAAGATCAAGCAAATCAAGAACTCCATCCCTTAAATAACAGGGTTTTGAGATTTTACAACACCAAACAAGACTGCCAAAACAGGTACTATCCCCGAACTCAAGAGGGGTGCCTTTTGCAAATTCCATCTTGACATTGGCAAATTCCTTAGGACTGTATCCAAGCTGTCCTGCCTTGTTATGAACAGCACACGGCTTAACAGGCAAACAACAGAATGCAAGTCCCCGAAGGTCCCCTTCGCCACGGCAAACATGCTTGGGTGAATTGTACCAGCCCATCTGCTCCTGAAGCAGGGTAACTTCCTCAACAAGATGATCAATAAGATGCGCGTCCTGAAGCACGCCTCTTGAGACAGAGACCATGTCAGCACCTTTTGAGAACATCTCTTTAGCATCATTAAAATCAAGAATAGAATTGTTTCCTATGAGGAACATCCTTGTAGAATCACGTACACGCAATATAGCACCAAGATCCGCACCTGCACCTTCCATCATAGCATCCAGATGAAGTATATCGGCACCAGCATTTTCAATGGTCCTTGCAAGAGCAATATCGTCGACCACATTTGCCCTTACCTTTACAGAAAGAACAACACCCGTTTCCTTGATCTTAGAGATCCAGTCTGCAAGCCTTGGCATGTCCTTCATCAATGCTTCACCAACACCGATGGATACCATTTCATCCTGCCTGCAATGAGCATCCAGCTCAAGGATCCCACCGGCATTTTTTATGATCTCAGCAGCTTTGAGCAATGGTTCGAGAGTCGTACTTCTTACATTGAAGGCTACAGCACCGTCAATATTGATAGCTTTAGCCTCATTTTCCAAAAATTCCAGTGGAGTATCGGTTATGAACTCATCCCGACCGTTCTCAACAAGCGCCTTAGCCGCTATATTAGTGTCCCCATCCAGATTATAGCCGCCGATCACAGCAAGACCGGCATTCTTTGCATAATTGTTTGCAAATTCACTGTTAGTAACACCTGCCATTGGTGCAAGAGCTATAGGGTTGCTGAATTTGACATAACCAATCTGCAGATCAAAAAGTTCATCACTCACAATAATAGCCTCATTAGAATTTATTTAGCTTAATTTGGGCTGTAAAAGAAAGTAGTTCCATATTAATGTAACGTTACAGAACAAATTGATATATACAGAGAGCAAGAGAATCAGTCTAAAAGTAAGAGAGGATATCAAGTGAAACCTATAAAAGCCGCAGCCATCCAGATGGACATTTCCCATTGCAAAAAACAGGACAACATCAACAAAGCACTCATGCTGTCTGAAAATGCAATATCACATGGTGCAGAGCTCATAGTCCTTCCTGAAGTTTTCTCTACCGGATTCTGCTACGAAGAACTTGACAACTCAGGAGAATCAGAACCCTTCCCTACCATCGAACAGCTGAGAGATTTCTCAAAGCAGAACTCCTGTGTTATGATCGGATCCATAATACAGAAACACAACAATGAAGAAGTACAAGAAAGTGAAAAAAGGGAAAGAGAAGGAGGAGAAGGAGAAGGAGAAATTGATTTAAAAGGAAAAAGGAGAGAAGGACGGGGAAAAAACAACTTCACGAATATGGGTTTCTGTATCGAGAATGGCGATATTGCAGGAACATACACCAAAACACATCCATTCGGAAAGGAAAAGAACTATTTTACACCCGGCGACCAGATAGAACCGATCAACCTTAAAAGCTATGACCTTACCATCGGACTGGAAATTTGCTATGAGATGCGTTTTCCGGAAATTGCACGGAAGTTAGCGATCGACGGTTCTGATATACTTGTAACCATTGCAGAATTCCCAAACCCAAGAGAATACCAGTGGAGGTCACTTGCCACAGCACGTTCTGTTGAGAACCAGATATATCATATTGCCTGCAACAGAACTGGTGCAGACCCCAGCTCTACGTTCTTTGGAGCCAGCATGATCCTTGACCCCCTTGGAAACGTTCTGGCAGATGCAAAAGATAAAGAATGCTTCATCATTCACGAGATCGATCCTGAAATGATGAAAGATACAAGAAAAGCAATACCAGTCTTTGATGACCGGAGACCTGAACTTTACTAAGATCAAGATCAGAAACTAAAATTAACATCAAGTCCGAGTATGCGACCTGCACCACCGGCAATATCACGGGCGATCTCTGCACAGCCAATAGAAGCACTCCATTTGCCAAGTACAGCAGGTGTAACGCCCATATGCCTTCCGATCCGGCCTACGACATGATCCTCTTCACCCATGGAACCAGCAAGGAAAACCTCACCTCTTGCCCCATGGTCCTCCATCAGGACCTGCATTGCAGCGATCTCCATGGCTGCAAAAAGTGAAATACGGTCCATTGCAAGTACAGCCTCGTCCTCTTTGCCCTTCAGAGCCTCGAGAAGCTCATTAACACTTGAATAGGGGCTACGGCTCAATACACCGGCATTCATGAAAGCATCATTTGCACTGCATTTGCCTGCATCGACATCCCTGATAGCTTCAAGGTCAAGGGGTCCATGTTGAGTTCCCGGAGCAAATATGCAGGCATCGATCGCACCTACAAGCTTTCCTCCACAGACACCTACGGTCACAGTATTGGAACTGATATCAGAAACTACAAAATCATCCACGCCTCTACAGTAAGCATTGTATGCGATCCCGATCTTTTCCGGGCTCGTTGAATGTGAAAAAACGTTCATGCGGGGGTCAGTGTTGCTTTTAGAATGAATACCGGGAATCAACACTGCAGGTATTACGGACTCCTTGATAGCATCAAAAATACGAGTACCTGCACCGGTCTTTTTGCCGACACCCTCAATACTGATAACTCCTCGGGATGATACATCCTTAAGGTCTTCAATGGCAGCTATGCCATCACCCATAGAATAGGTAACAGCAGCAAGTTCAATATCCGAAATATCAACACCCAGATTGGAAGTGAACGAATCAAGGATCTCCGGTCCGGACATACTTGCTACTTCTGAACGCGGGAGTTCAAAAGTTTTTACATCGCCTTTACCGACCCCGGCAAAACGCATTGCATTGGTACCGTGATCAACCCCGATGAACATTATTAACACCTTGAAATATTAGATATCAAAAAGCATGGCGTTAAGCTCTTCCATCACACGCTCACCTTCATCGTGAGTAGCAACTGTCGTAACGATCCTTATTTCCTGTGAGGAAGTACCGTGGGACAAAAGCATGCGCAGGTTACCCCTTTCATCAGGACGCAGGACCTTTGCAGCAAGATTCCCCCCAGGTGAGCTCTTTCCTTTGACAGTTATAACGGATGGAATAATGCTTTTTACCTCTTCGTGCTGGCTTATGATACCGAGGATCTTTTTCCCCTGACGTTCACCTATAACAGTGGAATGAGCACCATGAAGTTTCCCTTTTAACGATGCTTCCCAATTTTTAATCGAATTATCTTCCATGCACGAAATTTGAAAAGCTGATATAAAAACATTACTGACATATATAAGTCAAGAATAAATAGATGGGGAAAAAGTAAGTTAGAGTGAACTGAAAGAAAAAAAGAAATAAAAGGGATATGCACCGTTCGGTGCCTTAATCCACTTAAATATCATGCACGTCGCCCATATCGAGCAGACGGACTTTTGCGTCATCAAGAGCCTTGACAGCACCCCTGATATCATTTACGCGTATGATAAGGAATGCTTTTTCGGTCTTTGTGACAAAGGCATAAGCATAATCGATGTTGATGTCCTTTTCACTGAGAACATCTGCGATCATGGCGAGCTGCCCGGGTACATCCTCCATTTCAACACCAAGAACATTTGTCTCGGACACAGTGAATCCTGCATCATGGAGCACTTTATGAGCTGAATCGGGATTATCTACAACCATCCTAATTATACCGAAGTCTCCGGCTTCGGCAATAGTAAAAGCGCGAATGTTGATGCCGGATTCCTTAAATTTCTCAGCAATGTTTGCAAGCCTTCCCGGCTTGTTCTCTGCAAATAATGAGATCTGTTTGATCATTTTCTCTTCCATGAGATCAACCCCTTAAGTTCTATTAGAATGACTCCTTCTAAAGTTTTATATCTTTCTGTTATCGATAACTTTCTTTGCCTTGCCCATTGAACGTGGCAATGACCCATGCTCGACAAGCTCCACTTTGACAGCAAGGTTCAGCACGCCTTTAAGAGCTGCACCTACCTTCTTTTCAAGGTCTATTATATCAGTGACCTTGTCGCTGAAAGCAGCGTCATTCATTTCGATCTGCACTTTCATGATATCCAGTTCATTGACCCTGTCAACGATGATCATGAAGTGCTCGCCAACCTCAGGGATGTCCATCAGAACGGATTCTACCTGTCCCGGGAAGACATTGATGCCACGAACGATAAGCATGTCATCAGCACGACCCAGTACACGCATGATACGTGGATGTGTACGACCACATTCACATTCATCCCAGTTCAGAACAGTTATGTCACCGATCCGGTATCTGATAAGCGGCAATGCTTCCTTCACAAGTGTTGTGATCACAAGCTCACCGCGTTCACCATTTGCCACAGGTTCACCGGTATCAGGGTTGATGACCTCTACAAGGAACTGGTCTGCCCATATGTGGATACCATTCTGAGACTGACATTCAGTGAAAAGAGGACCACTAAGTTCGGACGTTCCGAATATATCATAGGCCTTGATGCCTGTGGAATCCTCGATCCTTTTGCGCATCTCTTCTGACCATGGCTCGGCACCCAGTACACCTAGACGAAGCTTTGTATCATTCTGGAAGCTGATGCCGGCATCCCTTGCAGCCTCGATCATGAACAAAAGGTATGATGGAGTGCAGGCAATGACAGTGGACCCAAGATCCTGCATAAGTTCGATCTGCCTGTCAGTATTTCCAGAGCTTGTCGGAAGAACAGTACATCCGGCTTCCTCTGCACCATAGTGCATACCAAGGCCACCTGTGAAAAGACCATAGCCATAACCTATCTGCATGACATCATCTCTTCCTACACCAATGGATGTCAAGGCACGTGCAAGGGAAGTTGACCATGCTTTAATGTCATTATCAGTGTAACCGACCACAGTAGGCTTACCCGTAGTCCCTGATGAAACATGGAAACGTACAAGCTTGTTGTTAGGAACACAGAACATACCTGTCGGATAGGTATCCCTCAGGTCTTTCTTGAATGTGAATGGTAGCTTTGTAACATCATTCAGTGTCTTTATGTCCTCAGGTTTTACACCCGCATCATCGAATCTCTTTTTGTAAAAAGGAGAATGCTCATAAACATATTTTACGAGCTGGCACAACTTCTGTTCCTGTACTTTTTTTAACTCATCAACAGGCATTCTCTCGATCTGTGGATTCCAGTATTCTATCATATTTATCACGCTATTGTTGATTAATATTGATGAGGATTCGTCATAACCACTTATAAACTCAACGGGTTTTTCTTATCCTTCAAAATTTCTCTAACCGACTCGACACATTCGAAAAGAACAGTGTCCATATCGGCAATGACATCGATGCCTGCTGCACCTGCATGGCCTCCACCGGTACCTTCATAGTGACCGCTGATCTCTTCCATGATCTTTCCAAGATTTACCCCTGCATTTACAGCATCACGTTTTGCACGACCACTAACCCTAATGTTATCGCCACGGGCAGTACCAACAAAAGCAACATCCCCGCCAATATTGATCAGCATGGATGATGCAGAGCCGCCAAAGGAACTTACATTAGACGTTACCACAAGCCAGTCATTGATACGTTCTATACTTGCACGTGAAGCAGACTTGAGCATTGCGATCCTCATTGAGACATCCTGAGGAGTTGAAGCCATCAGGTCAAGCACTTCTGCATACTCCACACCACTTGACTCGATTATCTCACCAAATGTCTTGAAGGTCTTGCTTGTAGCATGCTTGAAATGACCGGTATCCGTAACGATCCCTGCCATCAGGCCCAATGCAAGTCGATGCATGATAGGAGCACCCATGCAGGTTAGTACATCGTAGACGATCTCCGCCACAGATGTTGCATTGCGGTGAAGGTAAAAAGCAGCATTTTCCGTAAGTGCAGTAGTTGCATGATGATCTATCACGCAGTAATTAGAAAGTTTGATATCATTTAGCTGTGCGCTGGTAGATGTATCTACTACCACTACCAGATCATAATCTTCTGGATTTGGACTTTCTACTACATCGATATCCAGCTTATCAACAAGAAGGGATGCAACTCTGTTGCTACCATCTACCAGACCTACGGTCCCCCCTATTGCTTCAGAGAGTGCAAATGCACTACTTATAGCATCGGGATCGGCATTGCGATGGCATAGATATAAGATGTTGTGATAATCCAGAAGTCGATTGTAAAAGCCAACTTCATCAACCTGCATTTCTACCTCTCATCTTTCCCAAAGAACATCGATTCTTTGAAAAGATAATCGGTGGGTTTACAAGGATTACTGTCCCTGCGTACCCATTGCCTGCTGAAGTTGTTCCTGGAGCTGGGTAAAACGCTTTGAGATGCGCTCTTCCTGACGGGATAGTGACTGAAGTCTCAATGAAAGTGTATCAAGTCTCTCTTTGAGCTTTGTTACGGTCTCTTCCTTGGTGGACTGGATCTGAAGGTCTCCTACAGCCCTGTAAACAACAGCATCATCTGAAAGCTTTTCAAGCTCCTCAAGCGCCATTTCGGACTCTTTCTGCATAGAAGCCATCTGGTTCTTCTGCATTGCAAGAGACTGCGCCTGCTGCTGAACCTGCTGCAATTGTGCAAGCTGGTTCTGTACTTGTGGGGGTATTTCTGAACTCATTTTGGTTTCACCTGACCAGTCAATAAACCTGAAATGATTTTAATGTTTCTATCATGAAACAAGGTAAAACAAAAAGCAGGCATCTCATATACCTTTACAGGCATTCTTGCCGACCACACAGATATCATGTGCGATCTGCACAAGGCGGAGCCACGTATTCAATGTGGAACGCATGGAAATTATATCATCGGCACTTACGCGCATCACGAGAGAAGAATTCCTGACCCCTACATTGACAGAAGACCTGTCAGTTACAGTGGTCTCCAGCTCAGGCAGAATAGACCGGTAGACAGCTTCGGCATCATCCATCATTATAACAGATTCCGAAAATAGCTTCAATCAGCTACCTCCGGTACCCTGTAGCTCTTTACGTTGAGTCTGAATAGTAAACTGCCTGAATAAAGGAACTCCATCCTGTCATCTTCCACACGGATGCACTTTGCTATCCCATCACATTCATACTGAGGAATGCCAAAGTAAAATGACAGCATATTTCCAAGTTCACTATCCCCCATTAGAACAGGTTCCATGGATTTTAGGTTAGAAAATTTGTAGCCATCCGGATAGAAAATGCTCAAACGAATGGACAAAAGCTCTGCTCCATCTTTATCGTAGAACATGAGGCTTCCGGGACTTCCATGATAATCACCAACGACTAATACATTACTATCGTCGGAACATGATATAACATCAGCAAGACCCATTTTACCCCGGGTCAAATATGCACAATTAAAAAATGATGCCAAATACTTACACAAAGTGCGAGTATTGGCAGAAGGTTTGCGAGAAGAAGTTATCAACATGACTTCTTACTCGGCTTTGACTGTTTTGATCGATGCCTGCGGCCTTTCCTTTACAAGGATCCTGTGTCCACAATAAGGGCAGCGGATACCTGTATACTCATAGTCGATCTCGACTGGGCGCTTGCATCGAGTGCACTTGTAGTCCATATGATTACTCAACCTGTTCAGTGGCTTTCTTAACAGACCTCATTACAGTACTACCTACTGTAGTAGTTGGAAGGTATGTGCCACCTGCAAAGGTATATCCACACTTTTTACATTTCCAGATGCCAGTCCCAACTCTCTTTACAGTCAGGCGTGCACAGTTTGCACACTTGTGTGGCATGTGCATCTTTTCTTCAAGATCCGCAACCAACTTACGGTCTCTTCTACCATAGCGTGTGCCGAACCTTCCTGCAGACCGGGACACACGTCCTTTCTTCGTGTATTTTTTTGCCATTATAATCGTCTCCTTGATGTGGATTCCTTAATAATCGAGCTTATAATGATCGGATAAATCGTCATGAACTGCTACGATGAGCATCGATCAAACTCATATGTTAAGGAGGTATTCCTCCCTTATCTTAGCGCCTATTTCACGTGATTTTTCAACAGCTTCCAGGAACTTTGCCTCTGAAAGTGAGCCTGCGCCGCTCTTCTGCATTGCACAGATCGAACCATCCTGATTGGAAACGATAGTGACCTTTGTATCACAGATCGACTCCTCGTTGTTGCTTGCATCAATGAAATACTCACCACCAACATTAACGAAGGTAAGTGATACAGGCATCTCACGAATAGGCATCTTCGTATCCTCTCCACGGCCTTCGCGTTCTGCCGGGATTGTTGCTGTCATGAGAGCTGCAATTGCACCAAGTGATGCTGCATCCAGCAGGTTTCCGCAGTCGTTTAAGACATGGACGTCTAAAAAGACCATCCAGACCTCTTCTCCTTCCGTAATACACAACTTGTTTAAATCAATTGCGCCTGATTCACGGATACCACGGTCGACCACGCGTGCCATTTCAATAGCTTTAGGCCTTGGAGGACCTGCCTCAAAGTCTGGTGAAGCGATCGGGTTCAATTCCATGCTGGTGATTATGACACCTTTATCAGCAGAATCCGGGAAAGGTGTACCGACCTGAAGCTTTACACCTACAATAACCTGGGTATCGCCGTAGCAGACCTTTGCAGAACCTTCTGCTTTGTCTATAACATTGGTCTCAAGTTTGATGTCACGCATCTCATCGAATGCACGACCGTCCTCACGCTGACCCTTGAGAGCCAGATTGAAAATAAAATCTTTTTTCAGCCTTGATACAGCTTCATTGCTCATATTTGTCACCCTCTTCCTCATTGGACTCAATGTCCTCTGACTCTGAAGTGATTTCTTCTTCACTTACTTCTGTCACTACTACTTCGAGCTCTTCTCCGTTCTCTTCCTCATCATCTTCAAATTCAGCGACGTCTTCTTCGAACATGGTTTCAGCTTCTTCGACCTCTTCGTCTTCAGGGACTTCGGTCTCCTCTGCAGCAGCCTCTTCTACAAGCTCCTCTACTTCTTCAACAGCTTCAGAAACATTTTCCTCGGAGGATATCTCAGCCTGAAGCCCAGCGTCTTCAAGGACCTCATCCTCTTCAGCAGTTCCGAACTTTTCCAGAAGAGCAGCTTTCTGTATTGCAAATATCTGCTCACAGCCTGCCTTGACCATCTCGACACCCTTGTTGATCTCCTCAACAGTCAGGTTTCCGTCCATCTGTAAGAGAGTTATCTCACCATCTTCAGTCATTGCAATAGGCAGATCAGCGTCACCATAGTTGTCCTCAGGTTTATTAAGATCGATCACAAGCTGACCATCCACCTTACCGACAGCACAGGCAGCCACCAGTCCCTTCATAGGGATACCGGCATCCACCAATGCAAGTGTTGCAGCATTGATCGCAGCTGTTCTTGTTCCGGCATCGGCCTGAAGGACCTCTGCGAACACATCAATAACAGCTGATGGGTAAAACTGTTTCATAACAACAGGTTCGAATGCCTCTCCACTTACTTTGGATATCTCGGTGCTCCTCCTGCTTGGACCAGGACGTATGCGGTCCTCAACAGAGAATGCTGCCATATTGTACCTGTACCTTACAAGCGCCTCACCTGGGCGCTGAAGCCTGCGTGGGTGAAGTTCCCTTGGGCCATAAACTGCAGCAAGAACCTTATTATTACCCCATTCAAGATAACATGAACCATCTGCCCTTGAGAGTACGCCCATCTCAACAGTCATGGGGCGAATCTCATCAACACGCCTACCATCAAGGCGAATCCCGTTTTCATCAATAAATTTTTCCGGTTTATCACTCATATTCAATCTCCAATTTCATCTCTTTTCTCCCATAGTTCAGCAGGTCCTGTTCATGCCTCATCCACTTCATCATCAAGAAGGGCATCGACCTTACGACAGGTTTCTTCTGTAACGTTGTCTTCTTTTGCGGGCAGAGTTGACCTTTCTTCCTCTATCAGCTCATCCGCATCCGACTCCGCAACCTTTTCCGGTTCATTTCTCAGGAACCTGCCCACTTTATCCGTCAAACCGGATATATGAGATTCACGTTCGATCATTTCAATAGCATCCGCCAGATGATCCATATCACCGGATCTTCCGTTGATCCAGATACGGCCGTTCTTTCCTACGAACACATCACAGTTCGACTCCTTCTTAAGGATCGAGACCATGGAACCACTATGACCGATCACACGAGGGACCTTTGCAGGTGCAACATCGATGATACGACCTTTTGTCAGCACTCTCGTACCAGGCTCACGCATGGTAAGTTCCACTTTCATGGACTTGCTGACATCTTTTACACGAACAATTACGCAATCCCCGATGCTCATACATCCCCTCATTTCTGAGGAATCTACGCGCTTTGGATATTCGGAAACATGAAGCAATCCGTCATAAGGAGAACCAGTTTCCATTATCCAATTCGAAGGAGTTACATCAATTACAGTACCGATTATGAAATCCTTGCGTGAAGGATAATACTTTCCTGAAAAAGGTACAACTGAAACTTTGTTCTTGACGTTTGCAATTCCATAAAGCAAGGAATAGACCTTGCCGTCCTTTACATATGTTCCCGGTCCCGCCGTTTTCTCCTTATCAGAAAGGAGTTGTCCGGGGATTACGATTTTCCGATCCATGAATTTACCTCTTACAAAAGTTTGGTTTCAGCGTCCCCTTTTGTCAGATGGTTTACAAGACCGTAAAAATCATTCTGCAATCCGGCAGGCATCTTGACCACAGCAACCCATGATCCATCATTCTCCCACCTATCTTTGAGCATAGTGCCGAACTTTGCAATATCCCCATATGATTTACCAGCATAGTCTGCAGGAATCTTGACCTCTACCTCCACTTCTTCAAAGCGAATTGGTATAATTGGCCTGATTGCCTTCATCACAATGGTGACCTGTTCATCGACGCTTTTCAATGGGTCAATGTGGACCTTTGCCTCTTCCATAGCCTTCTCGATACGTGCCGGTGGATGAGGAGTCCTTGTCTGTGGATTTATCGCATTCTGTGCAATAGTGGAAATTACCTGCTTGGTCTTTTCTTCAAGAATGTGTTTTCTCTGCTCTTTAGTAAGCTGAAGTTCACCGTGCTTTATAATATGTGCTGCGATCTCGAACACATCAGTGGTCTCGAATGCATTGGACAGATCGGACTCAGACGCGTGGTATCCTTTGCCAGCATCCTCAAAGATGGCCTCAACTGCAAGAATATCCTCGATCTTTACCTTGCCACCTTTCTTGAACTCCAATGCTCCATCAGGATCCACAAGTACTTCATACTGTACGCTGCCTTTCTTTAACCTTGCAACCAATGATTCATCAAGTGATACCATACTCTACTCCCTCCTGTTTACTTAGCAATGCTGAAAATACATTACTCTTCCTGCTGTCCCTCTGACTCTTCCTTTTCGTCGTCTTCTTTGTGCTCTTCAAGAATGCGTTCCACAAAGGATGCGACCTCTTCTTCAGGACATTTTCTGAACTGGTGGTCTTCAAGAGTTACCATACCCACTTCAAGTGTGGATGCATCCAGTTTCATATCTGTTGCTCTGTAAAGTGCTTCCATTCCAAGCATAACAACTTCATCCATGGTCATGTCATCGCGGTGTTTTTCCTCGAAGGTTTCCATGAAGGTATTCCTGCCTGCTCCAATAGCAGTTGCCTTGTACTCAAGAAGTGCGCCGCTTGGATCACTTTCGAATAACCTTGGTTTGTTGTCATCAACGCCTGCTATCAAAAGAGCGGTACCGTACGGGCGAACTCCGCCATATTGAGTATAGGTCTGCTTATGGTCGCAGATCTTCTTGGAAAGGACCTCTACACCTATAGGCTCGTCATATGTGACCATATTGACCTGAGCTTCGACCCTTGCGCGGTCTACAAGTGCACGTGCATCTGCAACAAGGCCTGATGTTGCAACACCTATGTGCTCATCTATCTGGAAGATCTTCTCAATTGACTCTGCCTCTATCAATCTGCTTGTGATCCTCTTATCTACCAACAGAACCACACCGTCCTTTGCTTTTATGCCAGCTGCCGTAGTACCTCTCTTGACAGCCTCCCTTGCATATTCTACCTGGAAAAGCCTTCCATCAGGACTAAAAACAGTAATTGCTCTATCATAACCCATTTGTGGTGCCATTTGCATGATCTTTTATCTCCTAATATTTACTTTCGTGATGCTAAAAAACGTATGAATAGAGTTTCTGCACATTCACCTAGTTCACTTATAACTTATTTAAATTATTCTATAAATGGATGTTCATGGTTTTTCTTCAGGACTATATACCGTGCATTCTTCTAAATACTTTTTTGTTGCCCCATGAACAGTACCCGATATACCCAGAACATGAACAATAACTGGTTTACCATTGACTGAACTCACAGAAGCAAGAACTGCACGTGTCATATCAGTCCTTTCCCTGAGGCAACGTACAACGCCTTTGGAATCCTCAAAATCAAGTAACCTTATATCACATTCACTTGACCCCTGATCACCGATAAGCGACCCTGCACACGAAAATATTTCGCGAAGGAGGTCACTCCGATCCACACCAGCCCCACCTATAAGTTCAAAAGCAAAGTACCTTTTATTAGTACGCTGTGTGGGAGGAAGTATCTTCATTTATCCTCACCTTCCATACATGAAAGATCATCTTCAAGTATCTCCACACCTTCGCAGATGAAGTTATTACCACGACGAACTCGCCTAATGATCTCTGCCGGAGTATCGCTCAAAGCCATTAAGGTCTCGTCGCGCTCCATTCCAAAAAGTGTTGCCAGAGCCATCATCTCTCGCGGAGCACGCATACCATAAGATAATGATGCATTATTCGTAAGCAAGAAAGGAACATCATATTTCCTTGCAAGTGACAGGACCTCCCTAAAATGGGAAAGAGTGTGCACGCGCCGGCCTCCGCGTAACATTATCAGGGAAGCCATATCGAATGCAATTGCGACATTATTATCACTTGCAGACTTTGCAAGCACATGGTTCAATCCACAGCCCTTTGGAGTGCCGGGATGTAAAAGTATATCCACATTTGGATTTTCCACCGCTGCACGATTTATTCCATCATCGCCGCCATGTACAGCAAGTATCTCCACTTTTTTGCGATATTTTCCCACAAGCCCATGAAGCTTTGAAGGATTGGAGGAGACCAGCTCGACGCCTCTTAAAATATCAAAGCCTTTGTCTGAACTGCCTTTTGGAAGGGAATCAGAATTTGAATGATTAGTTAGTGCAATGCCACCAAAACCCAGATGTTTTGCCATTGCAACCATTTCTTCCTGAGTACTTTTGCCATCTGGTGCGCAATGAACACAAAGATCATAGAACACAGGATCAGCCAAATAATTCCTCCACGATATTTCCAGCCTGCTGGCGGTCCTTTGGGTATGTTTCGATCTTCAACTTCACAATAATAGCATCAGAAGAAGAGGAAAGTTTTACCTTGCCATCATATGCCGCCTGCTTATCGAACCTTAAGTGGAACATCTGGTCTTCATCCAGCCTGTCAGGCATTTCACTTCTAAGCAGTTCCACGTCCTCAGGAGACATGTTACTACGAACAAATGTTGCAAAAGCACGTGTATCGGGTTTTCGTTTGATGGTAGCGCTCAAAAGGGAAATGGGGTTACCATGATAACCTTCGACATTAAGTACCTCAACATACTTCCCAGTATCAGTACATTTGCCTTTGTCAAATGAATTTAATAAAAATAGGTCCAGAGCATTTCTTACTCTGGACTCATCCTCAGTAGCATGTGCGGTTACACGCACAGAGATATAGTGAATCACTTTCTGCTGCTGTTGATGTTTGATCTGATGCTTGGCCTGGTCTTCTCGGTACCAGTACCTCGGCTCCTCATACCTCTGCCTTTGCGACCTGCACTGGTCTTTCCACGGAATGCCCTTCCGCTGTGAGCCTTGTCACAGATCCAGTTGAGATTCTTGTCGCTTTTGATAACAGGGTGGCTTGGGTCAACAAGGATAACTTCGTACCATTTCTGTTTACCGTCTTCGCCAACCCAGTAAGAGTTAAGTACTTCCATGTTAGGGAATTTCCTGCTTGCACGCTCTTCAGAGATCCTCTGGATGCTCTTGCCGACAGTTATCTTGTTCTTACCTGTGTGCTGAGTACGCCTACCACGGATGTAGCGTGACTTTCTCATGCTACCCCTTCGTACCTTTACACGAGCTACTACGATACCCTGCTTTGCCTTGTAACCAAGTGCTCGTGCACGGTCGATACGGGTTGGGCGCTCGATCCTTGTAACTGAGCCTTCCTTTCTCCATACCTGAAGTCTTTCCCACCTGAGATCACGAACATATGAATCTCCGGGGTTCTTCCATGCGTCTCTTACATATCCATAAAATGATTTTGACAATTTATTCACCTTGTTTCACGTTAGTTTCACGGTTCAGCCAAAGTTACTTCGGCCACACTCCTACGGGACTCTCATCCCGACAATGAAACATCGGTTAGTACATACAACATAGCATTTAAAGCTTTGTATGGAAAGAAAACCAAAAGATGCAGAGCTACTCGATTTGAAAATTAAGAAAATAGAAAGAAAGGACGTGGGGCTGGTGAGATTCGAACTCACGATCGACGGGTCTCTCCGAACACTGCCATTACGACAGTAAATGTTCTTAAAGAACACACATCAGTGCTCCAACGGTTCCTCACCGACCTACCCCGTCGGGTAGATCTCAGCAGACCCGTTGTTCATCATTTATCCGCTGGAGCCCGTCGCCATTCCTGGCTAGGCCACAGCCCCGCAACCTTGCGATTGCAACCCTCAAATACATCTCATTAATGATATAGGTATCGGTATGAGGGGCTGATAAATCGGATTTAGAATGTACCGAAATACATTCACAACCACGATACTATCAATTATTCTGCATTTATGAGATCAGCAAGCTCGACACAAATGTTCTCGATCTCTTCACGAATGCTGTCCACAGATACACCCAGAAGGCCTGCAAGGTAAAGTGCACCACCTGCACCGACCCCTTCCTTGACATACCCAAGCTCATACTGCCTCAGGCCCTTGTGGGAAGAACGACCGAATCCGGGATCAACAGCATGCATATCTGCACCAAGTGCTCCAATGATCTCTGTGAAATTAGCGCTTTCATCGTCTGCAACATAACTGGTTGTAACAATGGAAACGTTGCTGAGGTCAGTACCCATGTGTTTCATGAAAGCATAAACGGCTGCCATCTGAGTACCACCTGCAAGGATGACACGCTTGCCTTTAAGACCCTCCACAAGACCTGCAGTTGCAGGCATCATAGGATCGCCAAGACAGGAAACCGCCCGTAGAGGGTCTGACTTCAGGCATCCTTTTGTAATACCGGATACAGCCATTGCCTCACAGACAACTTTCTGCTTTAAGTCAACAGGGTTCTCGCAAGAACTGCTGCTCACATGACCGTCATACCCAAGTGCATTGAGTACGCCCATTGCAGTAGTGGTTCCGGCAGGAGTACTTTCTCCGATCACGAACATATCATGATCATCACGTACTTTCTCACCCACCTCACGTGCACGCTCAATAATAACCTCAACATCATGAACCGCGATCTCCTTACGGATATCCTCACCAGGCTTTGCCTTAAGGTCCTCAAATGGAACCTTAGGAGCGATCTTTAAACCGGAATTAACGAATAGATGAGGAACATTTGAAAGCTGTAAAGATGCACGTGTGATAAGACCCGGAGTCGGAGTATTGTACGGAGGGGTCATTGGGATCACCGGAGTACTGATGATGCCACCGGTCTCCACAAGTTCTGCATCCCCTGTCGGAGTATAGTCCGTCAGTTTGGCAGTCTTTCCTGCTGCAGATATCTTTTCAATGTAGGCAGTTTCAGTATTTGCCAGCACACAAATGAAAAGTGGCTTTTCAGGTTTCTTATCATTAGCTATCAGAGATTCCATTATTGATCACCCTCCCATGTATTTACAATATTAGTAGGTCTTTGCAACGTAAACCCTTATACTGGTATCTTTGCCACACATAGGACACTTATAGTTCCCTTCTTCATCCTGATCTGTAGGAATTCCAAGTATACCTGCACCAACCTCTTCATCCAGTTCAAGTCCGCATTTCTCCTCGCCACACCAAGGGACATGTGCAATACCTTCAGAGACCTTCTCTTTTATCTCTTCTATAGTATTACAATCGAATATACGTGCTTTAAGGTTCTCTTTTGCATTCTCCAGGAGAGAGAACTGGATGACAGCGAACCTCTCGATCACTTCATTAGCAATAGATGAAAGAGGTACCTGTTCTTTCTCACCAGTATCACGCCTTACAAGCATGGCAGCTTCCTTCTCAAGGTCCTTAGGACCGATCTCGATCCTTAAAGGAACACCTTTCATTTCCCATTTATAGTACTTGGAGCCAGGACGCTTGTCACTATCATCGATAGTAACACGGACACCTGCAGCTTCAAGGGTTTCCTTTACATCATTACATGCAGCCAGAACAGCTTCAGGTTTCTTGAACAGGATAGGAATAATCACTGCCTGGACAGGTGCAACCTCAGGCGGCATGATAAGCCCCTTGTCATCACCATGGATGGAGATCAGAGCAGCAATGCAACGTTCAGAAACACCATAGCAGGTCTGGTGAGCATAGACCTGTTCCCCAGCAGCATCCTCATATTTGATATCGAAGGTCTTTGCAAAATTGTCACCCAGATGATGAGCGGTTCCAACCTGCAATGTCTTGCCATCAGACATCAGTGCATCCACTGCGATCGTATAATCAGCACCCGGGAACTTATCCCAGTTAGGTCTCTTTGAAGGCAGAACAGGAACTGCGAGCCTCCTGTAGAACTCAGAGTAGATCCTTATGGCCTCATCCACCTGTGCCGCAGCATCGTCCCATGTAGCATGTACCGTATGTGCTTCCTTGAAAGATGTGATCTCACGAAGGCGTATAAGTGGACGGGTATGCTTTGTTTCATATCTGAAAGTGTTGACGATCTGATACAATTTTAATGGAAGATCAGCATGTGAGCGAACCCAGAGACGGTACATAGGGTAAATTGCGGTCTCACTGGTAGGACGAAGTGCAAGCTTCACATCCAGAGGAGTTGTGCCTCCGTTCAATACCCAGTAAACCTCATCCTCGAAACCCTTAATGTGCTCAGCTTCCTTCATGAACTCATTTTCAGGTATCAAAAGAGGGAACATCGTTTCCTGATGGTCCTTGTCGAGAAGTTCACGAATTATTCCATACACGTTCCTGCGAATGGAAAAACCAAAAGGATACCATACGTATGAGCCCTTCACAGGATAACGTACATCCATGATCTCTGCTACCTGGAGCAGGTCGTTATACCATTCACTGAAGTTCTCTTTTGGAGGAAGCGCTGCTTCTTTTTCTTGTTCGGCCATAATGTCACCAATAAGATCAAAATGATTCAATTAGAATATTTAGTTAGAATTGTCTCAGCTAATACATGCATCATTTATATTCATTTCCAATAGGCTGGATCTTGTCAGAAGAATCGACTTCCAGCTCGGAAGAATCGACATCAAAGATCACCATGCCGCTATGGAGATTAGCTGCCTCTTCACTAGAAAGAGTGCGAGATGTAGCTTTTTCAGAAATGATAGCACTGTTCCCAAGAGGATCTTCGATAATTACCTTTAATGGAAGTTCGCCCTGAATAGCTTCTTCGAGCATCTTCTGTAGCTCTAAGCCACGTTCATGTGCTTCAGGTTCATCCTTTACCCACTCAGTGGCGGTCACGACAACAGCTCTGACCCTTTCCAGGATACCTTCAATATTTGTCACATAGGACTCTGAAACTGAACCCGGCTCAACGTCAATTCCCAGATCAGGAATGCGGATAGTACCTGAAGTGGAACGAATTACCCTTGCATTAAGATCTTCCAGGCCCTCTACCATCATTTCGAAACGCACTGGTTCTTTTTGGGTCAGGATCATAGTGTCAGTGAACCTGAAGCTGCAGTTAGAACAAGTAGTCGAAATATACATTACTTCCCCGAAATAGGGAATCTCATCGTTATTCCACTTAATAACAAGCTCCTCATGGCAAAGAGGACATGATGTTCGTGTTTCAAAAGAATTCCGGGATTCCCCCCCGGAATTGTTCTCTGTGTTCAATACCTTCCACCAACTATCTTTGACCTGTCTATCTTTACGCCTGTTGGTGTGACAAGTACCTGATCATCCTTGATACCTGCAATATCACCATGCACATCGATGACTACATCCTTCAGGTCCTTGAGTGCCCTGTCAAGCATGAGCTTGTCAGCTTTGATATTGGAGATATCGATCATGAGGATATTGCCATCATAGACCTCTTTCTTAAGACCTGGAAGCTCATTCAGGTTCGTAAGTTCTGCCACTCTAATGTAGGTTTCTGCAGGTTCATCTGCCATTTCCTGTTCGAACTTGCCGAGATCAAGCTCGGTATATTCGTCAGCATCTGTTGCACCCTTTGATCCGCTTCCAAATAATTTGTCCATGAAATTTGCCATAGTCCGCACCTTTGTGTTAAAATTTTATTGAATGGATATAGAATATATCTTTATTAAGTCTTTTAATATTTAAGCCATTAGCCGTTTTAGGAATTTTTAGCTTTGCAGCAATGTTAACAGATTTATTATGCATGGTCATCATATTTTAATGATGGCTTTGCATGCATAAAATATCACAGATACATTACGCTTCAAGATTCCACAGGTCGTCCCCGACATGATGAATGGATTTTACTGCCTTTCCGGACTTTCCGACCATCTCGCTTGCAGGTACCAGTGCACGACCAATAGCAAGCGGTTTGCCATGAGCCTCTTCGGTGATAATAACAAGGTCATTCGCCGCAATTTCAGGATCAGCACTTACGATACCCGGACACATTATATCTGCACCGTTGACAACGAACTTCACTGCTCCGGAATCCACTGTCACTTTACAGCAATCAAGCCCAAGCTCCAGTACACCCCTGACAGTTGGGAAAGGATCACCCTCCCCTTCCTGGAAGAAAAGGATATCCCCATCCACTATTATGATCTTAAACCAGTCAGCCGTAGCACTTTCTAATTTTCGCTCTTCAATCTTGTCAATGACATCGCCAAAGGAGGACCTAAGGGAAGTCAACAATTTGTTCTTTGCAGATTTTCGTAGTTGAACTCTGGACTTTATTTTCAACTTACCACCTTTGATAAGAAAATATTAGCTTGCAACACATTAAGCATCATTTACCCTTAAACGTTTCGCGCAGTCGCTATCGAAAGGAACAAGTAATGAATCGAGATCATAATTTAAGGTAATCTTCCAATTCCTTTCGATCATGACAAAAAAGAACCATCGCTTATATTATATGATTGAAATACCTGAACTGCTACAATCAACAAGAAACATTAGAGATCGAAAATGTTTAGCACAAGTGGTCGAATGATACATATACTATATTACAATTACTTCACTGCAATTAGCATTAACTAAAAAACTCAATAGAGATATATCATAATAACTACATTATAACCGTTCAACTTTACTGTTTTCTAAAAAACGAATTATGGAGGCCATAGCATAAGTGATGCTGAGAGAAAGAAGTATTCTGCATATACCCTTTCGAATTACAAAGACATTCCCCAGATACAGGATCTAAGCCAGCAACATCTGGAAGAGATAGAAATTGCTGCACGGATACTTCCATTCCGTGTTAATAATTATGTGGTAGAGGAACTTATCAACTGGGATGATGTACCAAATGATCCGATGTTTACACTGACATTCCCAAACAGGGATATGCTTCTTCCACAGCATTATGAAAAAATGGCAACTCTTTTAAGAAATGATGCGCCGGAAGAAGATATACAAAGTGAGATTCAGAAAATACGCCTTAGCATGAATCCCCACCCTGCAGGACAACTGGAGAAGAACGTTCCGGAACATGATGGAAAGATAATCAGTGGAATGCAGCACAAATACGATGAAACGATCCTATTTTTCCCTGCACAGGGCCAGACCTGCCATGCATTCTGTACTTTCTGTTTCAGGTGGGCTCAATTCATCGGCATGGATGACCTGAAATTTGCCAGTCGTGAGATCGAACTACTAATATCATACCTGCAGGAACATCCGGAGATCAAGGATGTACTTTTCACCGGCGGAGACCCTATGACCATGAGTGCAGGCCTTCTCAAAAAATACATTGAACCGATCCTTGAAGCCGATATTCGCAGCATTGAGAACATAAGGATAGGCACCAAATCATTAAGTTACTGGCCCCAGCGTTTTGTTTCTGATAAGGATAGCGAAGACATCCTATCCCTTTTCAGCAATGTTACAGAACACAAAAAGCACATGGCACTTATGGCCCACTTCAACCACCCCAGGGAACTTACCACTGATACTGTAAAGAAAGCGATACAGAACATCCGTGCAACAGGTACACAGATACGAACCCAATCACCTCTGATAGCACATATAAATGATGATCCTGCACTATGGGAACAGATGTGGAGCGAGCAAGTTCGCCTGGGCTGCATACCGTATTATATGTTCATGGTGAGGAATACGGGTGCAAAACATTATTTCGACGTACCTATGACAAGAGCTTGGGAGATCTTCCAGAACGCATACCAGAACGTCAGCGGGCTTGCAAGAACTGTTCGCGGACCAAGCATGTCCACTGACCCCGGAAAGATCAATATTCTCGGTGTTCAGGAAATTAACGATGAAAAAGTATTCCTTCTGGAGTTCCTGCAGGGACGGGAAAGTAAATGGGTACGCAAGCCATTCTTTGCAAAATATTCCCCTACAGCTTCATGGCTTACAGATCTTGAACCCGCTTTGGGAGAAGAGAAGTTCTTCTTTGAGTAAGAGGAACTTACCACTTCCTTATCGAGATTTAAACGCACACGATCTGTGCGCACACGATCTGTGCGCACACACTTTTTGTTTTAATTTTCATTGTGGCAGCATCATACAATAATATTTAAATTGGTTACTGCATTAGGATGGTATCTATAACGTAGCCAAGAAACTGGACCTATCCGGGAGGCCACCAGCATGATAAAAGAAGTTACTGATCAGTACAATGCTAATGAGATCGAAATGAAGGTTCACGAGTTCTGGGAAGCAAATAATGCATACAGAGCAGTACGTGAGCACAGAAAAGGCGCCAAGAAGTTCTATTTTGTGGACGGACCACCATATACAACAGGCCACATCCACCTCGGCACTGCCTGGAACAAGATAATAAAGGACTCCATCCTGCGATACATGTCCATGAACAACCATGACATCCTTGACAGGGCAGGCTGGGATATGCACGGACTCCCTATTGAAGTAAAGGTAGAGGGTGCACTTGGTTTTGAGTCAAAGAAAGACATTGAGGCATATGGTGTCGGCAATTTTATTGAGAAATGCAAGGAATTTGCACTTCGCCAGAAGGATGACATGACCGGCCAGTTCCGCACCCTTGGCGCATGGCTTGACTGGGAAGATCCATACATGACACTCAAGGATGAGTACATCGAAGCTGCATGGTGGACATTGAAACAGGCACAGGAAAAAAATCTGCTTGATACCGGAAAGAGAGTCGTCAACTGGTGCCCCAGATGCGAAACAGCTATCGCTGATGCTGAGGTCGAATATGAGGACCGCGACGATCCTTCGATCTACATCAAGTTCAAATTAAAAGATGAAGAGAATGCATTCATCGTTATATGGACCACCACCCCGTGGACAATTCCATCCAACATTGCTGTGGCAGTACACCCGGAGTTCGAGTATGCAAGAGTAAAAGCATACAACGCCGAAGGTGACACTGAAACACTGATAATGGCTACTGAACTTGTAGAGAACGTACTAAGAATAGGAAGGTACGCAAACTACGAGATCCTTGAGACCATGAGCGGAGAAGATGTTGCAGGCATGGCCTATGAACATCCTCTTGCAGACCTCGTGCCACTTCAGGCAGAGATCGAACACAAAGTTTACAATGCAGATTATGTTACAGCAGAGAACACCGGTTGTGTCCACATTGCTCCCGGACATGGTGTTGACGATTTCGAAGTCGGTGTCAAGAACAACCTGCCTATCTTCTGCCCTGTTGGTTCAAACGGTAGCTACACAGATGAAGCAGGAAAATACGCCGGCATGAACATCCGTGACGCAAACCGCGTTGTTATGGATGACCTCCTCGAGAAAGGACTGCTTATCTCCGAGAAGACCATCAGCCACAGATATGGTCACTGCTGGAGATGTAAGACCCCCATCATATACCTTGCAACCGAACAGTGGTTCCTGAAGATCGGTGATCTCAAAGAAGCTATGCTTGAAGAGATCAAGAAGGTCAACTGGACACCCGACTGGGCAGGTTCTGCAAGGTTCAAGGACTGGATCGAAGGTGCACGTGACTGGTGTATCTCCAGGCAGCGCTACTGGGGTATCCCAATTCCTGTATGGAAATGTTCAAAGTGTGCAAAGATCGATGTGATCGGCACAAAGGAAGAGCTTGTAGAGCGTTCAGGTGCAGATGCAGATATTGAATTGCACAGACCGTATGTTGACAAGATCACCATACCCTGTGACTGTGGCGGCACCATGAAACGTGTGGAAGATGTTTTCGACGTATGGTTCGACTCTGCAGTGGCATCCTGGGCTACACTCAGATTCCCGCAAACAAAGGAACAGTTCGATGAGTGGTGGCCTGCTGACTTTATCACCGAGGGACACGACCAGACCCGCGGATGGTTCTATTCACAACTTGGCGCCAGCATGGTAGCATTTGGCAAAGCACCATACAAGAACGTGCTGATGCACGGTTTTACCCTTGATGGCAGCGGAAAGAAGATGTCAAAGAGCATTGGTAACGTCATACAACCTGCTGAGGTAATCGAAAAATTCGGTGCTGACACCCTAAGGGCATATGTACTGGCCTCCAGCGCACCATGGGAAGATCTGAAGTTCAACTGGGACGAGATCGCAACCATACACAGGACAAACAACATTCTGTGGAATGTCTATCGTTTCCCGCTTCCATACATGGCACTTGACAAATTCGACCCACAGGAAGTTTCCTACGAATCCGTTGAAGCACACTTAAGAAGCGAGGACAAGTGGATCCTTTCACGCATGCAATCCGTCATTGCGGATGTCAACAAGGCAATGGATGAGAGATTATTGCACAAGGCAATGCGTGCTGTTAATGAATTCGTTCTTGAGGACCTTTCAAGATGGTATATCCAGCTTATCAGGCCAAGGACATGGACCGAAGCAAACGATCCTGACAAGCTTGCAGTTTACAGGGTGCTTTACGATGTATTCGTGACAACTGCAAAGGTGATCGCACCATTCATGCCACACCTTGCAGAAGAGATGTACCAGAACCTTGTAAGGAATGTCGATGAGAATGCTCCTGCAACCATCCACCTTTGCGACTGGCCAACTGTCAACGAGGCACTTGTGGACACTGACCTTGAAGCACATATGAAAGCGGTACGCTCCATGGTAGAATCCTCATCAAATGCACGCCAGAAGGTTGGACGCAAGCTCAGATGGCCTGTATCACGTATCGTGGTCAGCCCTACCGATGAGAACACCGTTGCAGCCGTTGAACAACTTCGCTATGTTCTCATGGATCAGACCAACGCCAAGTATATCGAACTTATTGAGATAGGCGAAAGCTGGAAGGAACTCGGAGTCGAGGCTGCACCAAACCCCGGAGCAATCGGACCTGTCTTCAAGGGAGATGCCGGCAAGGTGAATGCAGCGATCGCTTCAATGGATGACATGGAACTAAAGAAGGGACTTGCAGACGGAGAAATGGAGATACCTCTTGCAGATGGCACAAATATCACCATCACAGAAAAGATGGTTAACTTCAGCGAAACCCTTCCGGAAGCTGTAGCAAGTGCTGAATTTGCAGGCGGAGTAGTCTTTGTGGATGCAAACCTTACCCGCGAGATCGAATCCGAAGGATACTCAAGGGAAGTTATCCGCAGGATACAGGACATGCGCAAGGAGCTTGACCTCGATGTTGATGACAGCATAAAGGCACACATCCAGATCGATGATGAAAGGGTTCTTGACCTTGTACTTGACTTTGAGAACTACATCGCAAAGGAAGTGCGTGCAAAGGTTCTTGTGATCGGTTTAGATGTCGATACCACCGGTGAGCTTGCAAAGGACTGGAATGTCGAAGGTATTCCAATGCACATTGCAATCTCAAAGGAAGAATGAAACCGAGGGAGAATCATGGATTTTAAAAAGTGGGAGCCGATCTATGAAGCGATTCTTGAGGATTTCGGCTTCTCCAGGGAGGATGATGAGAATTCCGCCATCCTCCTTTCCAATCTATTGATAGGATCAGGTACTGCTGATACGAACACACTTGAGGAGCTTATCAGCGGAAAGGACGTCCTTGTTTGTGGCAATGCGCCAAAGCTTCTGATCGACCTGAAGGAGGTCAACGTAGAAGACTACGTGATCATAGCAGCCGACGGCGCCACAGCACCCCTGGTTGATAAGGGTATTGTCCCACATGTAATTGTAACAGACCTTGATGGTGATGTGGAAAAAGAGATCCAGGCAAACCAGAAAGGTTCAATAATGGTCATCCATGCACATGGCGACAATACTGAAAAACTGCTAAGATACGTGCCACAGTTCAGAAACGTTATCGGCACCACCCAGGCAGCACCTTTTGCAAACATCCACAACTTCGGTGGTTTCACAGACGGAGACAGATGCGTCTTCCTTGCGTCCGAGTTCAATGCTGAAAGCATAACCCTTGTTGGTTTTGATTTCTATGACAAGGATGTTACGCCTATGAAGGAAAAGAAGCTCAAGTGGGCACAGAGGCTCTTAGGGGCTTTCTGAAACTTTCTTTTTTTGAATTTGATAATATAGGTTTTATTGCAAAACCAATGCATTTTCTTAATAGACAATACAAAGAGATTATTGGCCAGCTTTCAGTGTAGCAATCCGCCACATATTAAAAACTACAAATAATCGACATCAATATAGCTTACAGAGTTTATTGCCAGACCCTGCTTACAGAATAGATAAATAAGATGTAAGCATAAATTTTGTATCAGACAATTGGGGGCAAACTGTCTGAACATTAGAAATTCGAAAGCGAAAAATTACTGAATACTATGAGCGGTGAGCATCGGTTTGCTCACCATATATACTCGAAAAAAACGGAAGATTTCGAGATCATATTATTCTTTCAAAAAAGGCGAAGCATGAGAGAGATCTCCAGCTACATCTTGCTACACCAACGTAAGCAGTTAAGAAAGATAAACAAAGGAGAAAACATTATGAATGAAGATAACAAGAAGCCGGGAATGGGATCCACTGCAGGCGGTGCCACGTCGATCCGGGACTGGTGGCCGAATCAGTTGAACCTTAACATTCTGCACCAGCATTCTTCCAGATCCAATCCGATGGGCGAAGAGTTCAACTACGCTGAGGAATTCAAGAAACTCGACCTGGAGGCTCTGAAAAAAGACCTCAATGCACTGATGACCGACTCGCAGGACTGGTGGCCGGCCGATTACGGTAACTACGGAGGGCTCTTCATCCGGATGGCATGGCACAGCGCAGGTACCTACCGCATGGGCGATGGCCGGGGGGGCGGAGGGGCAGGCAACCAGCGCTTTGCGCCTCTCAACAGCTGGCCGGACAATGTGAACCTCGACAAGGCACGCCGTTTGCTCTGGCCGATCAAGCAAAAATATGGCAGAAAGATCTCCTGGGCCGACCTGATGATCCTCGCCGGTAACTGCGCACTTGAGTCCATGGGATTCAAGACCTTCGGCTTCGGTGGCGGACGCGAAGACATATGGGAGCCGGAAGAAGATATTAACTGGGGAACCGAGAGTGAGTGGCTTGACGACAAGCGCTACTCCGGTGATCGGGAGCTCGAAAATCCCCTTGCCGCCGTGCAGATGGGACTCATCTACGTGAACCCGGAAGGACCGAACGGCGAACCGGATGCAGTAGCCTCCGGCCGTGACGTCCGAGAGACCTTCGCGCGCATGGCCATGAATGACGAAGAGACCGTCGCTTTGGTCGCCGGTGGTCACACGTTCGGTAAGTGCCATGGAGCTGGCGATGCAGCACATGTGGGACCAGAGCCGGAGGGCGCCCCCATCGAAGAGCAGGGACTCGGCTGGAAGAGTAGCTTCGGCAGCGGTAAGGGCGACGATACGATCAGCAGTGGCATTGAAGGTGCCTGGAACCCGACCCCGACCAAATGGGACATGGGCTATTTCGATACCCTGTTCGGCTACGATTGGAATCTGGTCAAAAGCCCTGCTGGAGCTTACCAGTGGGTTCCCTCCGATCCGGTTGCAGCGAAGGCCGTACCGGGTGCACAGGATCCTTCCAGACGACAACCACCCATAATGACCACTGCGGACCTCTCGCTGAGAATGGATCCGATCTATAAACCGATTGCAAAGCGCTTTCACGAGAACCCGGAAGAGTTCGCGGATGCCTTCGCACGCGCCTGGTTCAAGCTGACTCACCGCGATATGGGGCCCCGCTCGCGCTATCTAGGCCCGGAGGTACCGGAAGAGGAACTGATCTGGCAGGACCCGATTCCTGCAGTGGATCATGAGCTTATCGACGCACAGGATATCGCAGACCTCAAGAGCAAGATCCTTGCCTCGGGACTGTCTGTCTCTCAACTGGTCTCGACCGCCTGGGCATCGGCTTCCACGTTCCGCGGCTCCGACAAGCGCGGTGGGGCGAATGGGGCTCGCATTCGCCTTGCACCACAAAAGGATTGGGAGGTCAACCAGCCTGAACAACTTGCGACTGTGCTTGAGACCCTTGAGGAAATCCAAAAGGAGTTCAACAACGCTCAGTCAGGCGGGAAGAAGGTTTCGCTTGCCGACTTGATCGTCCTGGGTGGATGTGCAGGTATCGAGCAAGCGATAAAGAATGCCGGTCACGATGTGACCGTTCCCTTCACGCCGGGACGCACGGATGCGTCAGATGAGCAAACCGATATTGTGTCATTTGGTGTACTCGAGCCGAAAGCAGACGGGTTCCGCAACTACCAGAAAACCAAATACGCTGTATCGGCAGAGGAATTGCTGGTGGATCGGGCCCAACTACTGACACTGACCGCTCCTGAGATGACGGCTCTCATAGGTGGTATGCGCGTCTTGAATACCAACATCGGACAGTCACAACATGGCGTTTTCACCAAACGGCCGGAGACGCTCACCAATGACTTTTTCGTGAATCTGCTCGACATGAACACGGAGTGGAAAGCAACCTCGGACGATGTTTTCGAGGGCCGTGATCGTACAGCAGGCGAACTCAAGTGGATCGGCACCCGTGTCGACCTCATCTTCGGTTCGAACTCCCGGCTCCGGGCTTTGTCGGAAGTCTACGGATGTGAGGACTCCCAAGAGAAGTTTCTGAACGACTTTGTGGCGGTGTGGAACAAAGTCATGAACCTTGACCGTTTCGATCTCGCCTGATCGTAGCATCAACGTCTTCGAGGGCTTCTGAACGTGCAAAAGCCACTGAAGAGTAAGACTGCATTGCGATGAAATGTTTAATGCCCACCGTGAAACTGAAATATCCTGATTTCCAATCAATTCTGGTTTCACGGTGGTTACTACTACACTGAAAGGAACTACAATTTATTTCAATTTTAAGACCCTTTTAAACATGATCGGGAAGTACACAATTGCTTCGAGATAACCTCATTATTCTATTCAAGGCAATTGATCAAACTGCTAAATATCTTAACCCGGGCATGATTAAGTGACATAGTGAACTTCACTAGTTGGATTTCTAAGGCTTATTTACTGGATAAAGAACTAACAAAGAGATCAAGAAATTACAGTATTAGACAATAATGCAGTTAGATAAGAATACAACATCAGATGCAATAATCTCAAAGCCTAGATAGCATCCTTTATATTCTTTTAATTGTAATACTTCTGTGATTACGTACTGCATTTTGACATCGCGATAGGAAAAAGGATGTATTCGTACTAATTTACAATATAAAGAGGTTTCATGCAAACTTTAGTCATATGCATTGACAGAGACAATGATCTTGGTGAAAAAGCAGATGTTACCACTCCAATCATAGGACGTGAAGAGAACATCGATGCAGCAGTGAAACTTGCAACTGCAGATCCGGAGGATTCCGACAGCAATACAATATTTGGCGGCGTGAATGTTCTTGATGAACTGCTTACAAAGGGTCTTGATGCCCAGATCATCAC
Source organism: Methanococcoides methylutens (assembly GCF_000765475.1). NCBI lineage: Archaea > Methanobacteriati > Methanobacteriota > Methanomicrobia > Methanosarcinales > Methanosarcinaceae > Methanococcoides > Methanococcoides methylutens. Next base: position 72,831 of record NZ_JRHO01000010.1, on the reverse strand, counting down.
ATTTGCAGGTGACAAGAATGTGGGAGTCATATCAGACCAGAAAATATCTGCCCAGCTGGATGCTTTCCTGAGCGAGAATGAGATCACAAATGCAATATTCATATCCGATGGAGCAGAGGACGAGACACTCCTGCCCATAGTTCAATCCCGTATTAAGATCGATTCTGTCAAGCGTATCGTGGTTAAGCAAAGTGCAAACCTCGAGAGTACTTACTATATCCTGAAAAATGCACTGAACGATCCGAAAATTTCACAGACCTTCTTTGTTCCGCTGGGACTTGCAGCACTTATCTATGCAATTTTCCTGCTGGCAAGATATCCGGAAGGCGCAATTATAGGTATTTCAGCTGCGATCGGAATGTACATGCTTTACAGAGGATTTAACCTCGACCAGCCTTTCGCCCTTTTAAGAGAAAGAATGAAGGATTCTTTTTATGAAGGCCAGATGACCTTTATCACTTACACAATAGCTGCTATCCTTGGAGTGATCGCTACAATGATAGGAGCTGTGACACTCTGGCAGTATCACATTACCGGCGGTAGCTGGTACTATGGAATAGTCACCCTCATTACCGTTTTCATTAATGTTACCATCTGGTGGTACGTTATAGCCATCCTTTTTGCAGACATAGGGAAGATGGTCGACCAGAAAATAAGCGAAACTTTCACAATAAAAGAGATATCACCGGCTCTTTTCATAATAGCAGTCGGTCTGCTATTCTGGGGTGCAAGCACTTATATACTCTCAGTTAGTGCCCTTGCAGGTGAGACTGCAAATGGTGAACTGAGCCTGCAGTATTTTGTTTATTCTGTGGTAGGCGCTATAATGATCGCACTTCTTGGCATCAAGATATCCATGACCAATCCATCCCCCGAAAAACTTCCGAAAAAAGGGAAGCATAAAGCTAAAAACTAAACAGCCCTATTACCACGCATGAAAATCGATGCAGCAATACTTGGTGGTGTCGGATTCTCATCTTTTATAGAAGGATCTGCAAAGATCGTCAATACACCTTACGGAGATGTTGGCGTTTACATTGGCAAACTGAATGATAAGACCATAGCCATAGTACCCCGGCATTCAGGAGCTGCTGAACATGTTCCCCCACATATGATCAACTATCGTGCCAACATTTGGGCGATAAAGGAACTTGGAGTGGAGAAAATAGTAGCCACCAATTCCGTGGGAACCATGAAAGATCATGCCATTGGCAGTTTTGTCATCCCTGATGATTTTATCGACCTTACCAAAAGCCGCATATCCACTTTCTATGACAAGAACACAGTTCATGTTGATATGACAGAGCCATATTGTCCGGAGATAAGTAAGTGCCTTATGGATACGCTTGAGAAGAAGGGAGTTGATTATACCAGAGGGACATACGTTTGTACCGAAGGGCCACGCTTTGAGACCCGTGCAGAGATAAAGATGATGAGCATGATCGGAGATATTGTGGGTATGACAGGGTTGCCGGAAGTTGCCCTTGCACGAGAACTGGAACTATGCTATGCATCCATTTGCACCATAACGAACCAGGCATGCGGACTTACCGAGAACAAAATAACAGCCGATGAGGTCGTGGTCGAGCTTGGCACTACACAGGAGATCCTGCTGGAAGTCCTAACCAATGTTATTGACTGCATTCCTGCAACACGTGAATGTGAATGCATGAACGCTACGCAAGGAGCACGGCTTTGAGCTTATTCTGATCGAATTCCAAGCTTAAGGCTAATTAAATAGAATTTAAAAAAGAAGAAAATAAAAAGGAAATTAAGCAATATCCTTTGATGTATCAATGTTGATGCCTTCTGAGACATTGAACTTGATAACATCTGTTTCAGGTGCCATTCCACGTATCTTTGGGATCGAAAGCTTGCTCATGAGCTTATCAGGATGTTTTTCAACATCTACATCAAAAATAACATCTGATGCATTGAGAATCTCGTTTTCCGCCCGTTCATCATGGCTTCCTTTCAAAGAATAGAGGAATGTAATGCTGTTTGCTTCCTTTGTGGTCTCATAGAGAAGATTGAGCAGACGCTTGAGAAGTCCAGGATTCACATTGAGGTTCATGAAGAACGAGAAATTATCAAAAATAATATTGATCTCTTCACCTTGTGAATCATTCAGGATGGTGTGCAAATTATATTCGGCATACTCTATGATCTTGGAATCAATGTGCCTATTACCCAGATTATCCACCATGTCCCCCATGGAAGTAAAATAATACTCACTGTAGATGTCCACAAATATGATATTTGAAGTATCCAGATTCTGGTTCATAATATCCTGGCGTACATATTTCGGCCTGCGTCCAGTGGTAAAGTAATAGGTTTTACGAGATTGTGTAAACTCGTAAAAGAATACTTCTGACATAGACCTTGGATCTGCAGAGAAATAGACCATGGAATTAAGAGGGAGGCCTCCCCCAAGAGTTCTGTCCAATACATAGATGCCAGTTGGAACGACAACAGGACCATTGCAGACATTCTTTTGGACGCCTCTCACCTCATTTTTTACGGGGATCTCACCGACAGCCTTTGTTTCAGTTACAGGAGCAGTTTCCTTCGTGACAGTACGCAGCTCAACCTTCCTCTGGACATGGGCATCTTCTGTAAGAGATAACTCTGGTTCCGCCGCTACTTTATGTTGCGACGTTCTTGGAGTTATTATTACCTCCGTACCCACAGAAAGTTGACTTGACATTTTTTTACACCCCATGTCGATTACACGATCAGATTCGGCATACTTAATTAAATGTAGGCATGTACATGCATATAAAAGGTATGAACACATGTGAACACACAAAATACATCCAATTGTTAGATCCCTAAATAAACATGATTTATATACAAGTACATCTCTTTGAAACCCGAAAATGACTCTGTGGACATTTCTCAAGGCCGAAAAGGCCAAGGTCATTGTAATGGCCATTAAGGACAGGAAACGACTCCCCCAGTTCACCGGAGAGCTTATCCTTAGAAAAACAGACGCAGGCCCACGTCCACATAAGTTCCGTATATTCAGGGATGAAAAGGACGAACTCAGGCCACCTCAAGAGTTCATAGACCTGCTAAGGATGTCAGAACGTATTCTCATCGACATCGAAAGCGAGAAGAAGGGAGCAGAGGATGTTAAGGAGCTACTTGCAGGTTTCCATCTTGATTGGGAGCATGCACATGTGTGCAGGTTCTGCCTTTTGAAAAAGAGATTCAACTTTATTAATAAAAAATCCATCAAATACCATCATGAGCTTATTTGTGAGGAATGTGCAAAAGAAGAACTGGACCGTGCACTTCGAAATGCACATAGCTATTTCGGAGATGAAGCAGCAGAACGGATCCAGCAGATCATGCTCACCACACGGGACCTTGACCGCACAATAGGCATGTTAAGCCCGGAAGACCTTGACCTTGAGTACACACGTTTTGATACGATAGAAGCTCAGACTCAGTTCACGCAGATAAAGATAAAGGACATACCTCTGTCAAAGAAGTTTAAGAAGATATTACTAAAGAAGTCCGATACACTGCTGCCTGTACAATCCCTCTCGGTGGAAAAGGGACTGTTAAAGCGCAGAAATCAGCTTGTGACATCGGTAACTGCTACCGGAAAAACGCTCATTGGAGAGATCGCCGGCATTGAGAACATCATACGTGGTCAGGGGAAGATGCTATATCTCGTACCACTTGTGGCACTAGCGAACCAGAAGTATGACCAGTTCAATAAGAGATATTCTGAACTCGGCCTTAAGGCATCCATAAGAGTAGGAAGTTCCAGGATACGGACATCGAAGACAAAGTCCATGCGAAGAACACTTGATTCGGACATAATTGTGGCCACATATGAGGGTCTTGACTACATATTAAGATCCAAGGATTCCGACCTTCTGGGTCAGATAGGGTCTGTTGTTATCGATGAGGTCCACATGATCGAAGATGCAGAGCGTGGCCACAGAGTGGACGGGCTTATCGGAAGGCTGAAGTACGTTGCATCTGGTGCACAGTTCATATATCTTTCAGCAACCGTGGCTAAACCGAAACTGCTTGCAAAAAGGCTTAATGCCGAGCTTGTGGAGTATGAATACAGGCCTGTGCCTATTGAGCGGCACCTGTTATTCTGCCCGGAGAGCAACAAGATCAGACTTATGTCAAAGCTTGTGCAGGATGAGTATGCCAAAACATCATCCAAAGGTCACAAGGGACAGACGATCATTTTTACAAATTCCCGAAGGAACTGCCATCGAATAGCTCAGGCACTTCCAATATCTACTGCTCCATACCATGCAGGCCTTTCCATGCAGGAGAGGAAGAAGGTAGAGAGACGTTTTGAGAAAGGAGAGCTACCCGTCGTGGTCACAACCGCTGCACTTGCAGCAGGTGTTGATTTCCCTGCATCACAGGTTATATTCGAATCCCTTTCAATGGGTATCGAGTGGCTTACCATGCAGGAGTTCCTGCAGATGCTGGGACGTGCAGGAAGGCCGGATTTCCATGACAGGGGCGTGGTAGTGGTACTTGCTACTCCACAGAAGAGCTATACAAGCGAGCAGACCGGCACAGAGGAGGAGGTTGCCATCAAGCTCCTTAACGGAGAGATGGAACACACCGATGTGGAATATGGCGAAGAGGAACAGATGGAGGAGATCCTGGCCACTGCTGCAGTGACATCATCAAAGCGTGACCTGGAGGCGATACATAAGGGCATGCTTGCAAATTATTCTTTGAAGGCACTCCTTTCAAGGCTCCAGAAAAAGAAGTTCCTGACCATCAAAGGGGACAACATAGCACTTACGAAGTTAGGAAGCATTGCTGCCGGGCATTTCCTTTCTGTTTCAAAGGCATTCCTGATAAGAGATGCAGTACTTTCCGATCACCAGCCAGTGGAAATAATAACCAACCTGGAGTTCTTTGAAGCGGTCTATTTCAAGTACGCAGCGCAGATATCCACTGCATTGAAGATCAACATGCCTTCAAGGGTGTTCCAGGGAGCTTCCATGGACATTGTGCTTGAGGGTGAGAACCTTTCCAGGCTCGAGATGAAGATGCAGGACCAGATCCTGAACTTTGCTACTGATTTCCTGACCTGCGGTTGTAAGGAAAGTCCTTATTGTGGTTGTCCTGAGAGATTGTTCTCAGAGAAGATCATTAACCTGAGGGTGGATGGTTATGACCCCATACAGATCGTGAACTACCTTGAGGACAAATATGGCATTACTGCGTACCCGGGAGACCTGCTTGGATACCTGGATGATGCGATACGCAACCTTGATGCTGTTGAAAAGATCGCAAAGGCTTATTCAAAGAAGGACCTGGCAAGTTCAGCGAAGCACCTTAAGAAGCTTATCGTGAGATGAAGACCGCCCTTTGGATCAATAATAACAAAACCTTTTAATGTATGGTAACAATTACTTTTCCAAATTAGGTATGGCTTTTGAAGGATACATGACCATGACAGAAGAGAAAAAGAATCCTGAAGGTAAAGTGGCAAAGAAGTTGAAGATCGAGATCAGGAAACCTGAGGACTTCAAACAGGTTTATGCAATCGGTGCACTTGGAGGACATAGCCCATATGACTTCAGGATCGGCTTCTACAATGACAGCCCAAAGGGATTCGACAAGTCATCTAATTCACAGGTGGTCCAGAGAAGCATTGAGACAGAAGTGATATTATCCCCTCTTGCGGCACTGGAGCTTTCCCACTGGCTTGAGCAGCACATCCGCGACTATGAGGCAATGTTCGGACCGATCACCAGAGTGCAGAAGCAGCCACCAAAAATGAAGCAGCCTGAGGATACATCCGAGATACAGGGATATATCTAAAACTAAATTAAAATTAAGACTAAAATTAAACTTGAAGAAGTTAGCTGCATATCTACTATAATAATAGCATAATGGAAGCTTATTCGGCTTTCTAATCGGTAGTAATAAATAGTAGGTTGGACAGTTTACTTTTTCCAATACGTAGTAATACATATTGCAGATCATATTGTTAATTATCTTTGAATAATACGTGTGAGGATACGATCTTGTTCCCAAATAAGAAAGTTCAGAAATTGGTAGGATCTAAGGTCCAGGTAGAGATGAAAGGTAACCAGCATATTCTTGAAGGTACATTAGAAAGTGCTGACGATTACCTTAACCTTCACCTTGTGGACACTGTTGAGATAGCTGACGGACAGCGCCTGCGCTCTCTTGGTTCCGTTGTATTGAGAGGAAACAACATAATCCTGATCGTACCTGTAGAAAACTAAAACTTTTATTTTCCGGACATAGACCATGGAAATAGAAGAAAAAACTCTCAAACTGATAGGCGACAGCAAAGACGGTGTCTACCAGAACGAACTCTGGAAGATGCTGGAGATCGACAGTCGCAAGTGTTCAAGGGTCATCACCAAGTTGATGAACGCAAACCTCATATATCGTGAGTCTGCGGTCAACAACGGTGCCAGGACCTATTTGATCAAAGTAGTTAAACCGGAAGAAGAATCCTTTGACCTTCTTCTAGCAGGAGAGATGTTCTCACCCTGCGCAGGCTGCAGATTAGCCTGCCAACCCGAGATCTGCGAACTACTCTCCACCTGGATCAACCAGATAAAAATGGAAGACGAGGTAGAAAAAGACGAAGAATGACCCACGGGGCGAAAGGTTTATATTCTAAACCTGCCTACTAGGGTCGCTTCAAGGTAAGCAAAAAACAGCGTGCTCCGGTAGTGTAGTCCGGTCAATCATTCCAGCCTTTCGAGCTGAAAACTCGGGTTCGAATCCCGGCCGGAGCACCAAACATTTTCTTTTGTGGATAACGGTTTTACTAACAATTCTACCTGCTTTTCGAGAGATTTTAACCGATTTTCAAGAGATGAGTGCACACTAGAATGTATTTGAGGTGCCTATTCACACAAATAACTCAGACGTTTCAAGATCTTCGGATAATTGTCTATAAAAGTTTAAGTTTTATTAAAGCATAAACATGAATGATGAACCCATACGAGATATTACTCATTGTTAAATTGGGAATGGGCGGAATAGCAATTGTAGGCTTATTACTATTGCTTGCTTTGTTGATTCGTAGATTCTCCCGGTGAGATCAATAAAGCCTGCCAAAGTAAAAGGAGTTCGGATCTTAGGTCCTTTCGACTATGATAAGTGGTTGCAAACATTGAAAAAGATTACCTCAGGAATATTAGAGGTTTGTTTCTGGTCAGGTATGCGATACGTAGAGGTTTAAAGGCTCTATGCTAACCCCAATGGATTATGAAGGAGAGACGGACCAGACATTTGCCAGAGGAAGCTCAGAGGAAGGCTAAACGAAAGCAACTTGAACGATACATCCACCCACAACTTGAATCAGTACTTTGACATTTCTCCAAGGTAAGAAACCACCACCTCAACAGGCCCGGAACAACAACTTAAAACGGTGGATGGAAAAGCAAGCTTTTACCCTAATCTAAATATAGAGATGCATCCAAATAATCGCTGTATCAGTAAATATTGCATTGAGCATGCAGATAGTCCCATACGTCATTTCCGTGAAACGATTTAATGCACTGTTCAGTGTGGTATTCGAGACACTGATATTCAAAGAGACGAACGTTCGGAGAAAAGGATTTGGAGCCGCTACGATAGCACTTGGTGCAATTAAATATTCTTATTTTGAGCGTGAAGAGTAACAATGTTCCGGGATTAAGGGCCATGTTGACCCTACACAATGGCCAATGACCATTTTCCTGTCGGAATTTGTTATCTGGAAGTTTATCGATAGCATATATTTAAAGTAAATTCTGCAAACCCATTTGAAAAACTCCCACATTACTTCCAAACAATAATAAATACTTGAAGTTGACATATCATATATTTAGAATATCTGTGGGAGATAGGGATATGCCAACAATTGTAGAGAAAGGCAATTCGAACGGGGATAGCATCAAACTAAAGGTAGCTGAGGCAACTCAGGAAGATGTTGGAAAAGGTATCGTGCGCATCGATCCAGTGTACAGAGAGAAGATTGGTATTGAAGAATACGGAGTTGTAGAGATCGAAGGAGATCGTACAACATCTGCACTTGCGATAAACACTAATCCTGCAGATTCCGGGCTTGATATTATCCGAATGGACGGGCTTATACGTGCCAACGCGAAGATTAGCATAGGAGATTATGTCGAGGTCAGAAAAGCAGACTGGAAGGAAGCAATTAATGTAAGTCTCGCACCTGTGAGCAAAGGGATGCACATTTCAGCCTCAAGTAACATCCTTGCATCCGTTTTCAGGAACAGGACAGTCTCAAAAGGAGATTTCATCTCTACCACACATTTCAAGAGGTCAAAGGAAAGCCCTGCACGAAGCATGATGCTTGAGGACATGTTCAGTGACATTTTTGACCTATCGTTCGGTTTGGGCGAGATCAAGATGCAGGTAGTCTCAACATCCCCAAAGGGCATTGTCAAGATCACTGAAATAACAGAACTTCAGTTACTACCCGAAGCTGTAGAGCTCCCTCCAGAGCAGTCGATACCTACTGTAATGTATGAGGATCTTGGAGGCATTAAACCGGCTATTTCCAAAGTAAGGGAAATGATCGAGTTGCCATTAAAGCACCCGGAGCTATTTGACCGGCTGGGAATAGAACCACCAAGAGGTGTGCTGCTGCATGGCCCGCCCGGGACCGGGAAGACAATGCTGGCAAGAGCAGTGGCCAATGAATCAGATGCTTATTTCGTATCCATCAACGGTCCCGAGATAATGTCAAAATACTATGGTGAATCCGAACATCAGATTCGTGAGATATTCGATGATGCCGAGAAGAATGCACCAGCCATCATATTCCTTGACGAGATCGATTCCATCGCACCGAAGAGAGCAGAAGTTACCGGAGAGGTCGAAAGGAGGGTAGTCTCACAGCTTCTTTCATTGATGGACGGCCTGAAGGAACGTAAAAATGTCATCGTTATTGGTGCAACCAACCGTCCGGAAGCTTTAGACATGGCACTGCGCCGTCCCGGAAGGTTCGATCGTGAGATAGTGCTACATGTACCTGATCAGGACGGACGGCTGGAAATATTCCAGATACATACCCGCGGAATGCCACTTGCAGATGACGTGGACCTTAAAACACTGGCTGAAACCACCTATGGTTTTGTGGGAGCCGATATTGCAGCACTTTGTCGTGAAGCGGCAATGAGCTCGCTCAGAAAGATACTTCCCCAGATCAACCTTGAAGAAGAACACATCCCTGCCGAGATCCTTGAAAAGCTGAGTGTTACCTCAGAAGATTTTAAGTTGGCACAGAAAGATGTGGAACCCTCCGCCATGCGCGAGATCATGATCGAGACGCCAAATGTAGGATGGGAGGATGTCGGAGGACTGGAAGATGTAAAGGAGCTACTCAAGGAAGCTGTAGAATGGCCTCTTAAAAATCCGGAATCATTCCAGCGTATCGGAGTGGAAGCTCCAAAAGGAGTATTGCTCTATGGACCACCTGGAACCGGGAAGACCATGCTGGCAAAGGCTATTGCACATGAATCCAATGCTAATTTTATAACCTCAAAGGGAAGTGACCTGCTTTCAAAATGGTATGGAGAATCTGAAAAGCACATCTCAGAAATGTTCGCCCGTGCACGTCAGGTAGCACCATCCATCGTTTTCCTTGATGAGCTTGATGCACTTGCACCCATACGCGGAGGAGCAATGGGAGAACCACAGGTTACTGAACGTATCGTGAACCAGTTACTCTCGGAACTTGACGGTCTTGAAGAACTCCACGGTGTTGTGATCGTGGGTGCTACGAACAGACCTGACATCATCGATCCGGCACTTCTCCGCCCGGGAAGATTTGATGAGCTCATACTTGTCCCTGTGCCTGACCTGCCCACACGGCGTAAGATCTTTGCGGTCCACACCAAAAAGATGTCACTTGCAAGTGATGTCAATATAGAGGAACTCGTGACTTCAACAGACAAATATACCGGAGCTGATGTTGCTGCGGTCTGTAAAAAAGCAGGACGCTTTGCCCTTCGTGAAGACCTCATGGCAAAAGAAGTTTCACAAAAACACTTCCTGAAAGCTATTGCTGAAACGGGAACATCTGTCACCTCTGACACCATGAAATATTACGAGGATCTTAAAGGCGACCTGAAGACAAAGAGGTCCAGAGAGATAGAAAGCCCGGTCTATGGTTGATGATAGATACCTGATACTACTTGATGGTAATAGTTTTCATACCAGATAGCTGGCGGAAGGTAGCTGATGTTAATGGAACATCAGTTCAGGTTATAAGTTCTAAGAACAATAAAATATTGTACCTATTGGAAATTACCATAGGTCACTGCCAGTCAGAGAATTGATATAATACTGGCCATTCCATTTTGGTAAAGGAAAACGATTACTCGAATTTAGCATAAGGGAAGATCAGGAAGTGCAATTTTGATAGAAAATAAAATCGAAAGGTTCCATGCGGATAGTGCAATGACCTGTAAACTGTGCATGCAGGAAATGGAATACCTCTATGATGACCTTGCCATGTCAAGAGAAGAGATCGACCTGCTAGACCTGCCAAAACGTTCTTTTACAGTACATTTCCCTGTTCGCATGGATTCCGGAAGAATGAAGATGTTCATCGGCCACAGGGTTCAATACAATGATGCCCGAGGTCCCACCAAGGGAGGAATAAGGTATCATCCAGACCTTACCATTGAATATCTTCAGGACCTCGCTTTTCTGATGACCATAAAATGTGCTCTTGTTGACATACCATTCGGTGGAGCAAAAGGCGGTATCGTGGCCAATACCAAAGAACTTAGCCGAGGTGAACTTGAAAGGGTCACCAGAGCCTATATTCGAGAGATCGCTGACTACATCGGACCATTGAAAGACATCCCTGCACCTGATGTGTATACCGATGAACAGATCATGGTATGGATACTTGACGAGTTCGAGAGGATCAAAAGAGAGCACACGCCTTCAATTGTTACCGGTAAACCAATAGAATTAGGAGGAAGTCAGGTCAGGAAATATTCCACAGCCCTTGGAGGTGTCTACATACTTGAAGCAGCCATGGAAAAAGCCAATCTTGACAAGTCCAGACTTTGTGTTGCCATCCAGGGATTCGGAAAAGTGGGATTGAACGCTGCACGCATACTCCATGAGAAAGGATTCACAATATGTGCAGTAAGCGACTCCAGTGGTGGAATATTCAAAGAGGAAGGTCTTGACATTATGGAGGTCATAGACCACAAATACAGGACCGGAAGTGTGATCGATTTTCCGGAAACACGGAATATAACAAATGAAGAATTGCTGGAATCCGATTGTGAAATACTCATCCCTGCAGCTCTTTCAGAACAGATCAAACGCGAGAACGTTCATGAAATTAAAGCAAAAATAATCCTTGAGCTTGCCAATGCTCCTATTACAATGGAAGCAAGCCGCGTATTACTTGACAAACATGTGATAATTATACCCGATATACTTGCTAATGCCGGTGGCGTTGTGGTAAGTTATTTTGAATGGATACAGAATCTCAGCCAGGATTACTGGGAAGAGGATAAAGTTCTGGAAAGGCTACAGCAGAAAATGATAACTGCGTTTGATAAAGTATATGAGATCTGCATGGAACAAGATTGCAGTATGAGGCGAGCAGCATTACAATTCTCAGTTCGCAGGGTACTGTACGCTGAGAGACTCCGTGGAAATCTTTAATTACATTCATCCCACATTCATTTTTGATATTAAATTCCATTGTTTTTTCCACTTTTTTCTCCATACACTGCAATTAAATACAAATAAAGACCATTTAGAGTGAAAGATCGTTAACTCATTCAATTAAAATGATCGAAAACTTGAAGCAGCCGGTTCCAGTTAATGAACAAGACTTCGAACTAATGACCGAATTCATGGATGATCAATTATGGGAATAATCGACAAAAACCAAAGTATTATAAGTGAGATCGCAGGATTTTTATTCTTCATTGCCAGCATAAGCAATTTCCTTGGTATTAACATACCAGTCCTGTCCAACAGTGGTCTTACACTCACTCAAAATATAATATTATTAATTCTTGGAGTATATCTGATGACATACAAGATACTTTCAAGAGGACTTGCTTCACGAGCCAAAAATAAGTAAATTAATCCATTTTTCTACAAACCGGCAATGATACTCAGAAAGATAATTCCATGAGGATCATTTCCTTTTTCCAAATGAATTCGGTATTGATATACAAGTTTCAATAGAAATTGATGCTTTGGAAAAACTATTTTTTAAATAAAAGCAATTAGGTCTTTTCAAAAAAATCGATAAATACCAAAAAAATAAAATGGAAGATTTCTTATTTTCTACCTACAAAGTAATATACAGCTGCACCAAGGATACCGAATACAAGTGCGACAAGTATCCATACAACTTTCATTACATCGCTTAATCTCTTATTCTGTGTCACCACATCATAGATAACCCAGATAACTGACAATAGTACTAAAAGGCCCCATATGGCTTCAAGCATTTTTTTAACCTCCACAATTAGATGGACGTGATTAATATATAATATTTTGCTAGAAAAGTTCTCAAAACCCATAGCAAGATACAAACCTACTTCCTTTTATACCATACATCATAAATAAATGAATATATGGCACCTTCGGACCATCCAATTAAGAGCCAGCTTTACGTCCTTTCCATATCCAAACTATTCAAGGACCTTGCTACCGGAATGCTGGTGTTCATAATACCTTTGTACGTTGCGAATATGGACACCCTGATACTGCAGGATATGCCGGCAGTTCTCAAAGCAGGGCTTGCAACAACTGTATTCGGACTGGCGAACTCCATTTCCCAGCCATATATGGGAAGATTAAGCGAACGGCTTGACAGGAGAAAGCTTTTCCTGACCATTGGTTACATGGTCTTCGCAACTATCTGTTACACCTATGCCATCTCAGGCTATTTTGAATCAATACTTTTCTTCAGGATAGTTCAGGGAATTGCAATAGGTGCAACCATTCCTGCCATCGTTACAATGGTCACACACTTGTCAGCTTCAACGGCTAGGGGGCAGGCAATAGGCATATACTCCAGCCTCAGGGGTGCATTCTTTGGAATAGGTTCAATGGTCGGCGGTGCTGTTGTGACCTACTATGGATTCGTTGCCGGTTTCTACATCAGTGCAGCCCTTGTTCTGTTGAGTACTATCCTCATAGTCCTCTTTGTGAAAGAAACAAGAGCACCTGAGACCAAATACCCGGAAGAGGAATCACCTGACGGACCTGCTATCATCAGGATACTTGCTATTGCCATGTTCATGATGCTCGTAGGAATAATGCTCATCCTTTCCCTCCTGCCTGCCTATCAGACAAGGCTTGAAGCAAGCGAATTCCTGCTCAGCATAGCACTATCTGCCTACGTGATCTCAAGGATAGTATTCCAGGTACCCATAGGTATCTTCTCGGACAGGTTCGGAAGAAAGCTTCCTATAATTGCAGGCATATTCTTCAATTCAATCATAGTATATGGCCTCGGACACGTTGATACCATAAACTCTCTGATCCTGCTGAGATTACTACAGGGTATAGCCATGGCAGCAGTTGAAACACCCCTGCTCGCCCTGGCAGTGGAACTATCAGGCGAGAAGAAGGTTAGCAGCAAAGTGAGCACCATAACCAGTGCACAGGCTGCAGGAGTGGCAATGGGACCTCTGATAGGGGGAGTTTTTGGAGGATATGTCAGTTTTGAAACACCATTCCATATCAGCAGCCTGCTGATCATCCTATCAGGAATATTAGTATGGGCTGCATTAAGGAAGAGCAGTTATAATACTGGAAATGCCGGGATCAAGTAAAAACAGAAAGCTCAGGAAATATCTTCATTTACTTTTAAATGAGCCTCAAAAGTCCTCACGACCAATGGGTTAACAGGAATACCTTCCAATCCGATCTCTTCCAGAACCTTTTCCCATGAAACCGATGAGAATTTCTGAACAGCCTCATGGACCTTTTTGACATATTCAATTCCCTCATCGATAGCTTTGTAGGTACCTTCACCCTCAATTGGATCATCCCAAGAGGACAAAAGTACCTTCATATCAGATATATCCCGAAGTTTCCTGAGGGATGAGAGAACTTCCGTAACATCATCATAGATCGGAATATCTCCCACCAGAGGAATAGCATCACCGGAGAACAGAACATTATCAGGAGATAACAGTAATGAGATCGAACCTTTAGAGTGACCCGGAGTGTGAATTACTTGCAGGGACATACCCTCACCAAGATCGAACACATCCCCATCTTCAAGCACACGATCCACTTTCACAGGACCACCGGTAAGAGTATTAAAATTTGGAATTGGACGTTCACGTAACTGTATATCAGGATGCTCTATCCATCCTACAGCATCCCCGTGAGCAGCAACTTCACATCCTGTTAATTCCTTTATCGCAGGAGTAGAACCTATGTGGTCCGCGTGGGAATGAGTCTGCACTATAAGTGAAATGTCCTGCGGATCCCTGCCTGTCTTTTTCATGTAGTCGAATATGACATCCTCTGAAGATGCAACACCACAGTCCACAAGGCAGACATTCTTCCCACAGATAATATAGGAATACACGAACCTCTCGACCACAATACCTGATTCGGTGGTGAGGCTAAACGGTATCTTTATGGCATGTACGTGTTCTGTTACCTGCATGTTTGACCTCTGTTCATTTCTTTGCAATAACAGTTATCCAGTTGTTTTCCGGAACTTCATCGACCTCAACGGAAGAAAAACCGGCACTTTCAAGCATAACCCTGTAATCTTGAGGTGAGAATATGTTCATGCCAACTACTTCAGTGAAAGGTGTGTTCCTTTCCTCAAAGTTGCTATGCTCGTACATCTCATTGACTATCAGAAGTATACCACCATCTTTGAGCACACGCCTTACCTCTTTGAGGTCCTCCAGGATATCCGGCCAGAAATAGCATGTCTCAAAAGCTGTGACAATATCGAACATGTCATCCGAAAGCGGCAACTCTGAAACAGAGGAATGTATTATGGTGACATGTTCACTATCAACCGCATTCTTGTTCAGTTCGGTGGCAAGCTCTACCATCTCACTGGAATGGTCGACACCATAAACTTTACCAGCCTCAAAAAGATCCGCAAGGATACTCACAGCACGCCCTCCACCACAGCCAACATCAAGTATCCATGAATCCGGTTCAATGGAAATATGGCCAATGCCCCATTTCCATAGTTCATAATGGTGCTCGTTCATCTCAAGACCAACTTTTTTCCCATCTTCACCTGAAGGATTTGCATGAATCCTCACAACGTCCTCGATATTCAATCACATCAACTCCTTATAAACAATCGGCATAAGCAATAATTCAAAGTAATTTCCATCCATCACACAGAGGTATATTGCCCCTGTAGATAATTTCCCGGCCCTCATAATTGAATACCAGGGGGCATACATTAACGCCCGCATCAATCGCATCCCTGAAAGCAGCTGCAAGGTCAGGATCAATAACTTCATTCGGGGCGAAGCATTGTGCATTAGGCCTGAATATCAGTACGATTAGAAGTGCTTCATCACCACCACTGACCGCCTTTATCAGTTCTTCAATATGCCTTCTTCCCCTGGAGGTCGGTGCATCGGGAAATATTGCTTTCCTGTCATTAATAAGAGTGCAACCTTTTACTTCCACCCATATCTTCTTATTCCCTTTTCCCAGAAGAAAGTCCAGCCGGCTATCCCCGAACTTCTGCTCAGCTGCAACTGAATCCAGCCCTTCAAGGAAAGGAGATACCTCATTCCTTATAGCCCATTCCGCGATCTTGCGATGGAATGCTGAATTGATCAGGATCCAGCCATCATCAGCTTTAGCGGCAATGACATCCCAGCCGGTCTTCCGGTTAGTATTGGCAGCTTTTTTCAGAAGCAGGTCATTGCCTGCATAGAGAAGGTCCTCAAGTCTTCCAGGATCATGAATGTGCACCTTCTCTTCCTGCACATCAGCAGGAGATCCGGAAATTGATCTGATATCCACAATTCCCAGGAACCTGTTAGGTCTTGACATTAATTTTGCTTCGGCATCCCATGGGATCTCTATTACCACTTCTTTTTCAGGCATCATTTGGTTTCCTGTATTAAAAAAAGAAAAGGGAAGATCAATTATTATCCGCTACAACTCCACCTACAACAGCACCGATGATTCCGAATATCGCAGTGTAGATGACAATTACGAATGTAATAAAAAGACCTGATCCTGCCAGAATAGCACCCAACACCGGAATATCTGCAAGCAGAAGTGCCAGAACACCTGAAAGCATGAATCCGGGAATAGCTGCCAGTAAAGACATCAAAACACCCACTTTGAAGCCACCGAAAGCACCTTCGGAAGCAACATATCCACCGATAAGACCTCCAAAGAAAGGAGAAAGTGCATTCACCAGCGGTACCATATAGAGAATGACTGTACATATCAGTCCAATAATTGCTCCTTTTATAATATTCATAAGAACGTATCCTGTTACTATATATTTCAATATAACAGCTGAACATTTTATGTAGTTATCTATTGAACAGAAAATGCATGTTTATAAGTTTAGATCGTTTTTTTTAGCATATTAAAATAACTTTCCATAGAATGTTTACGCCGTTAACATTTAAATAGTATAATGATAATTAGCGAATACTGAAAGACACTATTAAATCCTATTTGAGAATGTCTTTGAGGAAAAACGAATACTACCACCAATTTGAACCTGATGCTGGGGTTCCTCAGTGTCAGGATTCATACCTATTCTTGTATATACAGTATTTTGTTCAGACCTATCCGAAATTGTATTTAATCCGATCAATTTCACTATTATGAACTTTTTAATCCATTTAAAATTTTGAGATCGAACTGGAATCCAAAAAGTATAACCTTAAAAACAACAATTAAGGCTTCATGGATAAACAGAAAGAGAAAAAGTACCACCTTCATATTTATCACGCCCGTCAGTGCGATCCGAAAAAATGCACCGGCAAAAAGATGGCACGATTTGACCTTGCACGCCTTTTCGACAAGGTCCAGAAGATCCCACGCGGATCCATTCTACTCGACCCAATGGCAGAACAGGCACTTTCCCCGGCAGACAGCAACGAGCAGAACATAACTGTACTTGATTGCTCCTGGGAAACCGTTGAGGAAGTATTCCCACAACTTTTAAGATTGCAGCTTAAACACCGTGCACTTCCTTATCTTGTAGCTGCCAATCCTGTGAACTTCGGGCGGCCTTTCAAACTCAATTCCGTTGAAGCATTTGCAGCTGCCCTATACATACTTGGTAATAAAGAACAGGCAGAGGAGATCCTTTCAAAGTTCAACTGGGGACATAGTTTCCTTGAGGTTAATAGAGAGCCACTTGAAGACTATTCCAAAGCAAAGGACAGCAAGGATATCATCAGAATCCAGGGCGAATACATCTGACCGGCAAAAAAGGAATTTGATACATTGATACAGATCGGAGTCATTGGCGCAGGTTCATGCGATAAGAGAGTAGCAAAGTTGGCCGAAACCGTCGGTGCTGAAATCGCAAAGAACGACGCAATACTCATTTGCGGAGGCCTGGGTGGTGTGATGGAAGCTGCAGCAATGGGATGTAAAGCAGAAGGCGGGCAGACCATAGGCATACTTCCGGGAAACAAGAAAGAGGATGCGAACGCGTATATTGATCTTGTGATCGTTACTGCAATGGGACATGCAAGAAATGCGATCATTGCACAATCATGTGATGCACTGATAGCTGTAGATGGAGAATACGGCACACTTTCAGAGATAGCGCTTTCTCTAAAGATGGGGAAGCCGGTCGTAACACTGGAATCAAAATGGGACGTAGAAGGAGCATGGATCGCAGCAAGCCCGGAGGATGCTGTTAAGATCGTATTGGGGCTATTTTTGACAAGGTAACAATACTTTAATAGTATAATAAAGATAGCTTATTAGGGACTAAATTGTGGTGCTACATCACAATTTATGATCTACACAAATTTATGGGGGAAATCAAATATGACAGATATTGAAATTGATACCAGAGGGGAAACATGCCCTGTACCTCTTGTAGAATGCCGCAAAGCTTTGAAGAAGGCATCCGAAGGAGATGAGGTCACAATTCTCGGAACGCATCCCGCATCAAAAAAGGAAATACCAATGGCATGCAAAGCACTTGGGCTTGAGATCATTGGTGTTGAAGAAAAAGATGAGGAATGGAAGATAAAGATACGCAGGTAACGTTTGGGGGTTACTATGACCGATACTGCAGAGACTACCGATAAGGCTGTCATTATTGTCCATAGTGGGGATCTGGACAAAATATACAGCGCCCTTATAGTTGGCAATGGGGCACTTGCAATGGGAATGGATGTTTCCATGTACTTCACTTTCTGGGGACTTCAGAGACTTAAAAAAGGTGGACTTGAAAAGGGACCCCTTTCAAAGATGCATATGCTGGGACTTGGAAAATGGATGATAAACAAACGCATGAAAGCAGCAAACGTAGCTTCTCTTGAAAAGCTCATGAACGACTACAAGGAACTGGGCGGGAAAATACTTGCCTGTGAGATGACCATGGAAATTATGGGAGTCAAGGCTGAAGAGCTTCGCACCGAATGGATCGATGAATACGGTGCAGTGGGCACCTATGTCAATGAAGCAAGGGATGCGAAAATAACACTGTTCATTTAAACAAAATTTAACAGAGGGAGTGTGAATTGAAATGACAGGCTATCGATGTAATGTCTGTAACGTTTTTGAATACGATGACGCAGAAGGAAATGCTGAAATGGGCATCGAACCGGGAACAAAGCCGGAAGATTTCCCTGATGACTGGAAATGCCCTATATGTGGTGCAGATAAAAGTCACCTGCTGCCAGTTTGATATTTTTAGATATTATTAAATTTTATATTTTTTAACACAGCAAAGGGGTGTGCTTGCAGGATGACCGAATATCGATGCAACGTCTGTGGCGCTTTTGAGTATGATGATACAAGGGGAGACTCGAACACCGACATAAAACCCGGAACAAAGCCGGAAGATTTCCCTGAAGACTGGCGCTGTCCGATATGTGGTGCTGACAAGAACCACCAGATGCCTGTTGAAAAAGAAGAGATCGAGGAGATCACTTCAGAAGAGATAGTTACCTGTCCCAAATGTGGTACAAAGAGTAAGATCACAGTATCAGAATTTGGAAAAATAGACATCAGTGGTTATCTTGGAGAATGGAGAAGAACCTCAGATACTACTGAAACCTACATGGAAGACATCCACAAGATCTCTGTTAGTGGTGAATCCATACTTGAACCGATGAAGACAAAGCAAGATGTGCTTTCATGGAATGACATCCTTATCAAAGGAGCACAGCTTGCAAAGATACCTCTTAACGAGGATGAAGCTGTCAACACTAACACCGTCATTGGACCAAAAGCAAAGCACCCACTTGTTATTGAAACTCCCGTGTTCATTACCCATATGTCATATGGCGCATTATCCAGTGAAATTAAACAGGCCCTTGCAATGGGAAGTGCTGCTGTAAAGACCGCAATGTGTTCAGGGGAAGGCGGCATCCTCAAGGAGAGCATGGAGAAAGCCCACAAGTATATTTTTGAATATGTGCCGAACAGATACAGTGTCACCGAAGATAATCTCAAGAAGGTGGATGCCATCGAGATCAAGATCGGACAGTCTGCTAAACCTGGCATGGGTGGACACCTGCCTGCTGAGAAGGTAACACATGAGTTGGCGGAGATCAGGGGATTTCCGGAAAGCACAGACATCGTAAGTCCTGCTCATTTTGACGATATCCGAAGCAAGGAGGACCTGAAAGCAAAGGTCGACTGGCTCAGAGAGACCTCAGGAGGCAAACCTATCGGTATCAAGATGGCAGCAGGTAATATCGAAGCTGACCTTGAAATTGCTGTTTATGCAAAGCCCGATTTCATTACCATCGATGGCAGACCAGGAGCAACTGCTGCTGCACTCAAATTTGTAAAGAATGCAACATCGATACCCACAATATTTGCACTTTACCGTGCGAGGAAATTCCTTGATGAGAAAGGCATAAAGGATATTTCCCTTATAATCACAGGTGGCCTGCGTGTATCTTCCGATCTTGCAAAAGCACTTGCACTTGGTGCAGATGCAATTGCCATAGGCACAGCAGCGCTCATGGCGTGTGCCTGCCAGCAATACAGGCAATGTGATACCGGAAAATGTCCGGTCGGCGTCACAACACAGGATCCTGAACTTCGTTCCAGACTTAAGATCGATATTTCTGCAAAGAAACTTGAGAACTTCCTTAGAGTATCCACCGAAGAACTTGAAAATTTCGCAAGGCTCACAGGAAATGATGATGTTCACAAATTAAGCATCAATGACCTTTGCACTACAAATTCCGAAATTTCAGACCATACCGAGATCGAACATGTCTGAGATCTGATGCATATCATAGAAAATAAGATCGTAAAGCAGGTCTATAAAATAAAAGCATAAATAACCGGGGGGGTTATATCCGTTTAGAGAAAGACACACTTGGGGAAGTGGAAGTGCCTGAGGACGCCTATTATGGCCCTCAGACAACAAGGGCAGTTCATAATTTCAAGGTCAGCCGCCAGAGGCTGCCCCCTTCTTTTGTAAAAGCACAGGCTGCAATAAAGATGGCATCAGCACGTGCGAATATGGAAGCCGGAAAGCTTGATATCACAAAGGGAGAAGCCATAATCAGAGCTGCATCCGAGGTGAGAGAAGGTAAGTTCGATGACCAGTTCGTGGTAGATGCGTTCCAGTCAGGTGCAGGGACATCACAGAACATGAACGCAAACGAGGTCATTGCCAACAGGGCACTTGAGATCCTTGGAGTTGAAAAGGGACATTATGACATAATACACCCAAACGACCATGTGAACATGTCCCAGTCTTCAAATGATACTACACATACTGCTATTCACATTGCTGCTGTGGAGACCATTAATTCAGAGCTCATGCCTGCACTTGTGGAAATGCTGACAGTATTTGCTGAAAGGTCAGCTGAGTTCATGGAGATCGTCAAGCCCGGAAGAACACATCTGCAGGATGCAGTGCCGGTCACACTCGGCCAGGAATTCTCCGGGTATGCACATATGCTTGAACTTGGGATCAAACGGCTTGAAGTTGCCATTGATAGCCTTTAGGAGCTGAACATGGGAGGCACTGCTGTTGGTACCGGACTGAACACACCGGAAGATTTCGGACAACTGGCAATAAAAGAGATGGAACATATCACAGGCCAGGATTTTAGGCTGGCTCAAAATGCATTTGAGGCCACGCAGTCTGCAGAGGCCATCCTTGGAGCGTCGGGAGCACTTCGAAGCATTGCTGTAACACTTATCAAGATCGCAAACGACCTGCGTCTTCTTTCAAGCGGTCCAAGAACAGGTATCGGAGAGATCAACCTTCCGGCAGTACAACCCGGTTCTTCCATCATGCCCGGGAAAGTGAACCCCGTGATGGCCGAAATGCTGAACATGGCATGTTTCCAGATCATCGGGAATGATACAACAATAACAATGGCTGCACAGGGAGGTCAGTTCGAACTCAACGTATTCACCCCTGTACTTGCCTATGATCTTCTTAGCTCGATAGAGATCCTCACAGGTGCATCGATCTCCTTTACAGAAAGGTGCCTTCGGGGAATCACTGTGAACAGGGAACGATGTGAGGAACTATCAAAGCAGAGCCTTGCTCTTGTCACCATACTGGGAACAAGCATAGGTTATGAGAAGGCTGCAGAGATCGCACACACTGCACACAGGGAGAACAGAAGCATAATCGAGGTAGTGAAGGAGATGAACATAATGGGTGAGAAAGACGTAGAGAAACTTCTTGATCCCATCACCATGACAGGAGTGGGTAAATGATCACACATGATGTGATAATGATAGGAGGCGGCCTTTCAGGTCTCAGATGTGCTATTGAACTTCATGAAAAGGGAGTGGACGTAGCCATCATCTCAAAAGTTCCTCCGATACGAAGCCACTCCGGAGCTGCACAAGGAGGGATCAATGCATCCCTTGGCTCCAATGACAGCTGGGAATCGCATGCATTTGATACTGTTAAGGGAAGCGATTACCTTGCTGACCAGGACACTGTTGAAATACTATGTAAGGAAGCTCCTGACAGGGTTCTTGAAATGGAACACTGGGGAACCAATTTCTCAAGGAAGGATGATGGGACCATAGCACAGCGTCCTTTTGGTGGTGCAGGATTTCCCAGGACCTGCTATGCAGGGGACAGGACCGGACACAACCTTCTTCATACACTTCATGAAAGGATATTACGTGCTGGTATCAAGGTCTACAGGGAATGGCTTGTAACAAAAGTTGTCATAGAGGATGACAGGTGTCTGGGTTTTGTAGCTATGAACATGCTAAACTCCAAACTTGAGGTTTTCAAGACAAAGGCTACAGTACTTGCCACCGGAGGTTATGGGAGAATCTACGCGAAATCCACCAATGCCATTATCAACAAAGGTTTCGGGATAAGTCTTGCTTATCGTGCAGGAGTACCACTCCAGGACATGGAATTCGTACAGTTCCACCCCACAACATTATGGGGCACTAATATACTGATCACCGAAGGTGCAAGGGGTGAAGGCGGATACCTCTACAACAAGGACCATGAAAGGTTCATGAAAGGCTACGCAGCCTCATCAATGGAACTGGCACCCAGAGATATTGTTGCAAGGTCTATCCAGCAGGAGATCGACGAGGGAAGGGGATTCCCCGGAGGTTATGTCCATCTGGACATCACACACCTTGGAAAGGACCTTATCGAAGAAAGACTGGCAGGAATAAGGCAGATCTGTATCGATTTTATAGGCATTGACCCGGTCGAGGAACCTATTCCCGTACAGCCCGGGCAGCATTACTCTATGGGTGGCATCACCTCAAACAAGGACGGTGCAACCCCTGCAAAAGGACTCTATGCAGTTGGGGAATGTGCCTGTATAAGTGTTCATGGTGCAAACCGACTGGGAGGAAATTCACTCCTTGACACCGTGGTCTTTGGAAGAAGGGCAGGAGTACATGCAGCAGATTATATTGCATCACTTGAAGAAGCGACCGATGCTCCCCTGACAAAGGCACTTGATAGTGAGAGAACTGCAATTTCTCAAATGATGGGGAAAGATGGAGAAAGCTATTCCAGCATCAGTCAGGAACTGAAACAGACCATGCAGGAGAACGTAGGTGTTTTCAGGGAACACGACAAACTCGAGCAGGCGGTCAGGGATATCAAAGATCTGGAAGAGAGAGCAAAGTCACTGAAAGTCAGAACAGAAGCAAAGGAATTCAACCTGGAACTGCTCAATGCCATCGAGCTTAAGGGTATGCTGGACCTGGCACATGTCATCGCATTAGGAGCATTGGTACGTGAGGAAAGCAGGGGTGCACATTACAGGACCGATTTCCTTGAAAGGGACGACAAGAACTGGTTAAAGCACACACTCGCCTATCCCGCACCGGAAGGTCCACGACTGGAATACAAAGATGTTAGTATAACGATCTTCCAGCCACAGAGGAGGATTTACTGATGATCAAGCTAAAGATCAGAAGACAGGATGGTGAAAAGGTCTGGTATGATCTCTTTGAGGTTGAGGACAAGCAGGGAATGAATCTGCTGGAAGCATTGTTCTTTGTCCAGGAAAAACTTGATGGAAGCCTTACTTTCCGATACTCTTGCAGAGGTGCTGTCTGTGGAAGTTGTGGAATGCTCATCAACCGGGTACCAAGGCTTGCCTGCAAGGTACAGGTATCTGAACTGAGGAAGGAACCTACGAATGAAGGGAACTCGGAGGTCATGATAGCTAACAAGAAGACTGAAACAGACAATAATGAAATATTGATAGAACCACTACCTAACCTGAATGTCATACGTGACCTTGTAGTAGACATGAATCCATTCTATAATTTGCTGGAAAGTGTAAGACCCTGGCTTGAGATGAAGAATGATATTCCTGAAAAGGAAAACATTATAGATCAGGAAATGCAGGTCAAGCTTGAACAATATACTAACTGCATCCTATGTGCAATATGCCACGGGTCATGCCCTGTTGCAGCAAGGGACAGGAAATACTACGGACCGGCAGCTCTTGCAAAAGCATGGCGTTTTGATCTTGACCCAAGGGAAAATGAATCCAATAGAAAAGAAAGGCTTGAAATCGTGAACTCAGAATCCGGCGTATGGGGTTGCGACACTGTATACAAGTGTGTTGCAGTCTGTCCCAAAAAAGTGGCACCTACGTTAGGGATAAATGAACTTCGCAACAGGATAAATACAAATAAGAAAAAAGAAGAGTAAGTAAGTAAGTAAGTAAGTAAGTAAATAGTACTTTTCTTTGAAAATTATTATAGAATATGGATAGAAAGATACAAGATTGGAAATAACAAAATATATTACATCATTTCAACAGGAACATATGATCGGGAACTAGTATGCGAGAATATTAGTGTGACACAAAACTTTTTATTATATAAAGATTTTCAACACCTGATATACTCATTATAGTTTCACTGGTAACGGCAAGACGTTCCATATATTTATAAATCGATAATACCGGAGTTTTCGATGCATCTTATCATAGCAGAAAAACACATTGCGGCCAAGAGGATAGCAACTATCCTTGCCCCGAAGAAACCAAAGCAGGTACGTGTCAGCGGAATGGATACCTACGAGTTCAATGCTGATGACAGGACCGTTGTCATGGGGCTTAGTGGACACATCGTCCAGCTGGACTTCCCTAAAGCATACAACAACTGGCAGAAAGTAGAGTCAAGAGAGCTCATCGATGCTGAGGTCATCACCACACCCACACATGTAAAGATCGTGAGTGCACTTAAAAAGCTGGGAAAAGAAGCAACACACGTTACCATTGCTACTGACTACGACCGAGAAGGAGAACTTATTGGTGTCGAAGCGCTTGAGATCATCAAGAAAGTGAACCCTGAAGTAGACTTTGACCGTGTATTCTACAGTGCGATCACAAAGAAAGAGATCGATGATGCTTTTGCAAACCCTGCAGCTATTGATTTCAATCTTGCTGATGCAGGCCATTCCAGACAGGTCATCGACCTGGTATGGGGAGCATCGCTCACAAGATACCTTTCAATTTCAGCAGGCAGGCTGGGTAAGCTATTCCTATCTGTAGGAAGGGTACAATCACCGACCCTTGCACTTATAGTCGACAAGGAGAAAGAAAGGCAGGCTTTCATCCCAAAACCATACTGGGAAATTTTTGCCACCCTCAAGGATGATAAGGGTGAACTCTTCAACATCCAGCACAAGACCCTGAAGTTCTGGGACAAAGCAGAAGCAGAAAGGGTAATGGACATCATAGGTGACAATGCAACCGTTACTTCGGTAGTCAGATCAAAGAAGACAGACAAGCCCCCCACTCCTTTCAATACCACCGAATTCATAGGCGCTGCAAGTTCCATCGGGTATAGTGCTGCAAATGCCATGAGGATCGCAGAATCACTCTATACAAGCGGTTTCATTTCATATCCGAGGACTGACAACACCGTATATCCGGCATCTATCGATCTGAGAGAGCAGATCGAGATATTCAAGAAAGGCACTTTCAAGGAATATGCCGAAAAACTGCTCGCCAAGGAAAAACTTGTTCCGACCCGTGGTAAGAAAGAGACCACCGATCACCCTCCTATCTATCCTGCATCACTTGCAAAGAAGAGCGAGCTCAATGACCAGGAATGGAAGCTTTACGAACTTGTGGTCAGAAGATTCTTTGCAACCTTTGCTGAAGAGGCCGAGTGGGAGACCCTGAAGGTAAAGTTCGATATTGAAGATGAGGAATTCAAAGCGAACGGTGCCAGACTTCTTCACGCAGGATGGAGATGGTACTACCCATACAATGCACCACAGGACAGGCTGCTTCCTGCCCTTGAAGAAGGTGAAGTACTCACTATAAAGAGCAAAGAGATGACGTCAAAGGAGACACAGCCACCCGGAAGATATGGTCAGGGAAGGCTCATCAAGCTCATGGAAGAGCTTGGACTTGGCACAAAAGCAACACGTCATGACATTATCAGCAAGCTATATTCAAGAGCATACGTCCACGGAAATCCGCTCCAGCCTACAAAAACATCCTTTGCAGTAGTAGAGGCCCTTGAGGAATATGCCCCTACTATCACAAAGCATGACATGACAAGCAAGCTGGAAGAGGACATGGACCGTATTGCAGAAGGCAAGGTCAATGAAGAGGATGTCCTGAGCGACTCAAGGAAGATGCTTGACAATGTATTTGCCGAACTTGAAGAAAATAAGGAGAAGATATCGGAATCATTGCGTGCCGGTCTTCGAGAAGACAAGGTCATTGGCATCTGCAAAGAATGTGGCTCAAAGCTTATAGTCAGACGCTCAAAAAGAGGTTCCAGGTTCATCGGTTGTGACGGTTATCCTGACTGTAATTTCTCCCTGCCGCTTCCAAAGAGCGGACAGGTTATTGTTACTGATAAGACATGTGAGGAACACGGCATCAACCATATTAAGATCATAAATGCCGGAAAAAGACCATGGGATCTTGGTTGCCCGCAATGTAATTTCATCGAATGGAAAAAGACACAGGAAGAAGAGAAAAAGAAGCTTCCTGAAGTTCCAAGACCTGAGAAGATACTGGATGTACCCGGTATCGGAAAGGTTACAGCTGAAAAGCTCAAAGATGCAGGCGTTTCAACTGTAGATGAGCTTGGTGAGATAAACGCAATAGAACTTTCAAAAAGCACAGGAATTTCTGTCGGCAAGATCATGAAATGGCAGGAAGCTGTTGCATAAATAAACAAAAGAAGGGATATAAATGAAACTGGGATTCAAAGGCGGTTGTAAGGAAGTCGGACGTTCTGCACTCTTAGTCAACGATGAGATATTGGTCGATTACGGTATCAAACCTGGAGAGACTCCGCTCTATCCTGTAGACCAAGTAGCTCCTAAAGCTGTCTTTGTTTCACACGGCCATCTGGACCATTGTGGGGCTGTTGCAAACCTCATGGACATGAAACCTGAAGTGTTCATGACACCACCAACAGCTGATCTTGCACATGTACTCGCAAGGGACACACTTGCAATAGCAGAAAGAGAAGGAAGGGCTGTACCATATAGTGGTTGGGAACTCCAGCAGCTGACAATGAACACCCGGAAGGTGGACACAGGCATAGAATTCCATACTCACGGTTACACCGCAGAGTTCTATAATGCAGGTCACATACCAGGCTCCTCAGCAATATATCTTGAAAAAGATGGGAAAAGCATTGTTTATACCGGTGATTTCAACACCCTTGATACAAGACTTGTACCGGTAGCCGATGAACTGCCAAAAGCAGATGCACTCATAACAGAAAGCACATATTTTAACGAGGACCACCCTTCCAGAAAGGAAACTGAAAGGGAATTCATCGACTCACTGAAGGACACACTGGACATGGGAGGCAATGTCCTTATACCTGCTTTCGCCATTGGAAGAACACAGGAAATACTCATGCTTCTCAGCGACTATGGTATCCCATGCTATGTAGACGGAATGGGAGTTGGGATATACAAACTTCTGATGAACCATCCTGATTATCTGAAGAACCCGGCACACCTGAAACATGCATTTGATAATGCAACATTTGTCAAAGGCAGAAAAAGAGCAAATGTTTCGCTTCATGGATCCGTGATCGTGACAACTGCAGGCATGCTTAACGGTGGCCCTGTTCTTTACTATATCAACCAGCTCTACAAGGATGCAAAATCCAAGATCATGCTCACAGGCTATCAGGTGGAAGGTACCAACGGAAGAATGATGCTCGACACCGGCATCATCGACAACGATGGAGTTATCCAGCAGGTTCGCATGAAGGTCGAGCAGTATGATTTCTCAGCCCACTGCGGTGACCATGAGCTAAAGCAGCTTGTGAAAGATTTCTGTGACAAAGGTGGAGAGAAGGTCTTCCCAATGCATGGAGAGAACGCAGAAGATTTCGCCACATGGGTCAATGAAGAGATCGGTGCAGAAGGATATGCTCCTGCCAACGGCGAAGATGTTATGATCTAAATTTCAAGGGGTTCACAGGTTTTTCATAAGAATACATAATGGGTTGCGGATCTAATTTCTGCAATTTCATTTTCTTATCTTTTTTAATTCAAACTTCAAGTTCAGTCTAACATAAATGTATCATCACTTAGCAGAACGCAGCATCGCTTTGATCGATCAGGTAGTTATCCTGTTGTAAAGCATCGGAAGCCTTTCCGGTAGTGAAGCCGCATTATCGATTATTGTGTAACCTACATCTGAGAAGATGGTATCCAGGTACTCTCCTGCTTCACTATCAACGGTAATACAGAAGAAGTGCATCCCAAGTGTATTGCCCTCCTGTATTGCAACCCTTGTATCCTCAATGGCCATCTGTCCTTCATATTTGCCGTCAGCAAAACCAAGATCGTAAGGGTTGCCATCTGAAAGCAGGACAAGAAGCTTTACCTTGGCATCGATATTCTTAAGCTTTGAGATGGAATGACGGATCGCAGCACCCAGCCTTGTGTTCATTGCAGGTTCCAAAGCGCTTATCTTGCATTCCGCATCCTCTGAAAAGTTCTCGTTGAACTCCTTTATCGTATAAAATTCAACATCTGACCGGGTATTTCCGGAAAAGGCTGCAATTGCATATTTATCTCCTATGCTCTCAAGAGCCTGGGTCATAATGATAAGTGAATCCTTTTCCACATCGAGTATTCTACGGCCATTTTCCAGTTTCTTTCTGGTTGATGAACTCATATCCAGAAGGAAAAGAGTTGCAACATCCCTCTCACGCTTATCCCTTCTAATGTACAACCGGTCAGTAGGGTTGATACCGCACTTCCTGTCAGTAAAAGCCTCGATCAAAGCATCAAGATCAAAATCATCCCCATCCAGCTGCCTGCGTAATTTGCGGAAGGATTCCGGCTTCATCATCTTGAAGATCCGGTTTATCAGAGTGATCTCACGCGCATAATGTTCTCTGGCCTCAAGGTAGAATTCATTGTCACTTCCTGAAGGGGATACCTCATAGACAGTACACCAGTCGTTCTTATAGTCCTGCATACGAGAATCCCATTCATCATAACTGTAACTTCCAAGCACTTCCCAGTTCTTCGATCTTGCATATTCAGGACCTTTGCCTGGCCTGTCCTCAATGAGCTCTTCGTCATCCGGAAGGACGGACTGAGGAATAAAAGATTCCATTACCTGCTCCGTAAATTCTTCACCACTAGTTTGAGTGGCAGAGGAAGAACCGACACCCATTCCACGATAGTCAAAATTCCTTATCGACTCATATTCCAAAAATTTGAGGGGACCAAACCGATCATTAAGCACGGCATAGATTTCGATAGTCGCTTCAAGTGAATCAAGTGTGGATGAATCAGGTTTGAAAACGTTATTAACAAGTAGTTCATGAGAAAGATCCAAAATTTCCTGGAGATCGCTCTCAATTTCAAATGATGGTTCGATACCTACAGAGTAAAGCAAAAGGCCTTCCATGAACTTCCCAATACCGAATACATCTGAACTTCTATTCTGTGAAATTTGAATTCTTACTTTTTCGAACTCCCGTCGCAATCCCCTGTAAAAGGATGTCGTCATGTGCTCCACCCTTGCATCTTCTATAATTCCCATTATGTCAGCAGCAATGAATGGAGCTGGAAGCTTCCCGATAACGAATGCAACTACGTTAGACTTAACAGCAGGATCAACTTCCACATCCTCAGGAAGATCCAAAATGTCTATACCGATCTTTTCGAGCAGTGACAAAATATCCTTCAGCTCAAAGACCGAAGTTCCAAACTGGATATGCCCCACTTCATGCATTACAGCCAACTTATAGATAGTGAAGTTCTCCTCGAAATCTCCATACCCTTTCACCGTAGGCTCCAAATAGATCGTCCTGCCGGAAACTATCGGATTAGGATACCTGCTGAACTCTCCTGAAAGGAAACTCTTTGAACGTATTGTGAAATTTATGCCTGAAATTCCCACTGAATAATACTTAAGGACCCTTGACACGCGCTTAAGTGCCACGCCACTCATCAGTTTTTCAGCAAACTCCGTTGCACTCTTTGACCTCAGCGAGAAATAGGCCCTGCCACTCCCACGATCCTCTTCAAAAATGGAAAGGCCTTTTTTCACCCAGTCATCAAGCTCTGTTACATCGAGGTCCTTTAACAATGCCGGGGAATTCCTGAAAAAACTGAATGCCATTTCTCTGTCGATTTTAAAGACTTCAAGCCCTGTATACACCCATCTTTCGATCTCCTTCGGATGTATACTGAGCAGGATATCTGACAGGATGGAGAAATATATTCCTGCAAGCATTCCGTTATTTTCTGCCAGAAGCTTTGCATTACTGAATATTGTCGAATAGTATTTCCGATCGCTGTTCTTCAATACAGAAAGAGAACTGTGGAAATAGTCCGAGCCATAAAATGTCGAACTCTGCGAAATGCTCTCCCCAATAAAGACCCACTCATCGAACTCCCCTTTTTCCAGATGAATTAGCATCTCAGGTGCAGTCTCAAAAAAACTCCCAACACATCTCCAGCAGATTTTAGTTAATTGTAGACCAATATCGATGAGATGTCTTGTCTCTTCCCCGTCAGCCCGCCGAAGATCCTTACCCAATCCTCTGAAAACCGCTTCATAGAAAGTTTTTGCAGCTTCAGGCTCATCGTGTGAAAAGATTTCTTTGCCCATTACCACATATTCTGCAAGATCTTCAATATCGATCATGCCAATGAACTTTGGAGTAATCTTCAGGAATGAGGTGGCTACATCGCTGTTCTCAACAGCAAGTTCTTTCCCGAGATGCGACCATTTATCGAACTCACTTTTACTGAGTGCAGCTAATGCAAGAGGTGCACTGGTTAAGAATGTAAGGAATATCTGAAGATCAATATTCCTGAAACTTTCTAATGAAAACAAAAGTAATTTTCTCTGATGTTCTGGAAGAGCAGGAAGAGCATTGACAGTCTGCTCAATAAAGTCGATAGCAACTTTCCATTTTATCCCGGCAATATCCTGTACCATCGGATACCAGATGTCTAAAAGCTCCTGATCCATCAAAGGTACAAGCGTTTCGAGATTTCCCAGAAATGTCTTTCCGACACTGGGATTCAAAGAATTAAGTTCTGTGAACATTTCGACCCATCCGCTGAAAGCGGCAGAACCAAGTTCAAGGAACACAGGAAATGTTGCCGAAAAATAGATATTTCCAAGACTTATATCCTTGTTAAGTGAAGATTTCCAGACATCGAACCATTCTACAAACCGGGATGGTTGTTTTCTGAAAAGTACAAGCCTTTCCAGAGGTATTTTTTCAAATTCAGCCGATATTTCTGAAATTTCCACATCTGACAAATCCTCGAGCAGACCTGCTGAATCCAGGATATCAATTACATCCTTAAGATGAACGACCTCCCCTTCATCCTGTGACAACTACTTTCACTCCATAATAGCTGATATGATCTCATCTATGCTTTTCTGGAGGTCAGAATCATCTGTGATCGGCTTGACCATGGCGACCCTGCATGCTTCCCTTGGTTCTATCCCGGAACTGATAAGCATACCTGCATATATGAGAAGACGGGTGCTTACTCCTTCCTCAAGGCCATGCTGCTTAAAATTACGTATGCGATGACCAATATCCACAAGGGTCCGGGCAGTTTCCTCATCCACGCCACTTTCATGAGCAACTATGTCGGTTTCCAGTTCAGCAGGCGGGTAGTCAAAATCAATAGAAACAAATCTCTGCCTTGTGCTCTGCTTCAGGTCCTTCAGAACGCTCTGGTATCCCGGGTTGTATGAAATGGTCAGCATGAACTCGGGTGGTGCCTGAAGTACAATACCCATTTTCTCGATGGGCATGATGCGCCTGTCATCTGTCAGCGGATGAATTACGACCCTTGTATCCATCCTTGCTTCCACGAACTCGTCAAGGTAACAGATAGCACCGCTCTTCAAAGCAGCTGTTAAGGGTCCATCGTTCCATTCGGTTCCTTCACCTTTTATCAGGAACCTCCCGATAAGATCGTTAGCTGTCAGGTCCTCATGACAGGAGATCGTAATAAGAGGACGACCAAGATGGTAGGCCATATATTCAATAAAACGTGTTTTCCCACAACCGGTTGGTCCTTTGAGACTTACAGGCAGTTTATTTTCATAAGCAGCCCTGAAGATCTCGACCTCATTTCCGACAGGAACGTAGTATGGTTCTTCTTTAATGACGCATTCTTCAACACGCTGCTGGGAACAGATAATATTGGTCATTGGGATCACTCCTTAACTTTCTGATATAATTTTAGTGTTTAAAGTTGATAATGTTTTGCAGATGAAAGAGGTAGATCGAAAACAAAATCAGACAAAATAAATTAGAGTAAAATCAGAAATATCGATGAAACATAGATGAAAATAGTAGCAATCAAATAAAATAGTTAAAAACAAAAAGAAGAAATTAAAAAGAAAACTTCTTTTGCTGAATAAGTTCTGCCTAATATCAGATAAACCGAATAAATCGATCAACAGATCGATGGAAAAAACATTGGAAATCAAATTATTTCATCGGTATTCTGATAAACGCCTGTCCTGAACTTGAATAGAACCCATTACATTCTTCTTCGTACATCATCTGCCCAGATTCTTCTTCCTCTTGTGCTGATTCTGAATCTCTCAAATCGTTCCCCTCTGTATCAGGCTTAATTGCCTGCAATTATGGGATGTAATATAACATCCTCATAATAATTATGAGAGTGGCTGATATAAATAGATTTTGTATGAACTATGGGAAGAACAGTATCTAAAAAAACATAGAAAACAAATTGTTTGCGATGAATTTTAGAATCCTAAAGAAAAATATAAAATGTAACGATATATCAGCATACATCCAGTTTATCCATATCATCAAATGTGTTAATGTTGATAAAAGTCCTTAAATGCGGATCTACTTCACGGATACGCTCCATTTCAACGCCTATAACGTCATCCAGTTCAAAGACCGGCGCAAGTATGAACCTCTTTCCTGAGCCTATCGATTTTTCGATCAAAGGCAACAGAGGTGCAACACGATAAACACCACACAATGGCTCCATAGAACCATCCAAGCGCAAGGGTACTGCTGCATCATGCCCTTCTGCACACTGGAACATGAACTCAACGACCTTCGGGTCAATAAAGGGCATGTCACATGCAGTCACAAAGATATACTCTCCCTTTGCTGCCTTGAAACCCTCAAGTATCCCTGCCAGGGGTCCTATATCAGAATAACTGTCAGGAACCATCTTTTTGCCACGGGCATGTGACTCGAATTCTTTTTCCTGCTTTTCATCTCTGACAGAAACCAGCACTTCATCAACTACATCATCAAGCATATTGATGGTTCTTTCCAGCACAGACTTCCCATCACATTTCATAAGGGCCTTTTCCATATTTCCAAGGCGTCTGCCACGCCCGCCTGCAAGGATCAATGCTGATATTGTCATCTTAAATTGTAATTGAGAATGATGATACAAAAAGATGCGTATAGCTTTACACAGAAATAATTAAGTCTGAAAATAACATAAATATGTTCATGAAAATTAATCCTGAATCTGAAACTATTGAGATGCTTGCAAAGACAATACTTGTTGCAGCAAGGACAGCACCTAAAGCAAAAGGAAAGGACGATATTGTAACAGCATTACTGGAAACAGAAGATGTGGAAAACCTTGCGTCATCCATGGAAGAGATGGCAGAAAAGAAGGGAGATGGATTTGCATTCTTCAAGCGTGATGCACAGAATGTACGCAATGCAGATGCAGTATTACTTATCGGTTTCAAGACCGAAAGTGTCGTTGGTCTTAACTGTGGAGCCTGTGGTTTTGAAAGCTGCAAGGATATGTTCCAGCAATCAAAGGTAAACGTTGATTTCACAGGTCCACACTGTTCTTTCAAGTACATTGACATGGGTATTGCACTGGGAAGCGCTGCTGCAAGAGCAAAGGACCTCTGTGTTGACAACAGGGTAATGTACTCGGTAGGTGCCGGAGCCTTATCAGCCGGACTTCTGGATGCTGACATCGCATGTGGAATGCCTCTCAGCATCAAGGGCAAGAACCTGTTCTTTGACAGGAAATAAGGAATATTGAGACTTATAATTATAGATGGGGGTAGAGGGAGAGGCCATACAGCTCAGACAAGACCCCTACGCCTCTCACTTCTGTACTCATCCACAAGATGCTTCAATTTCTTTTCCTTTTCTTCCTGACGCTTTATCTCAGCTTCCTTTTCCCACTCACCCAGGGCTTCCTGAAGAAGAGCAGGATCCACTACTGCAAGATCGTCAACCCTCTGTATCCTGACATTTTTAAGCAATGGGACATTTGCCCTGAAGAAAACATCCTCTGCAGCATATGTCATATCCGAGTAAGTGATCACAGCACGAACACCTAATTCAACTACCATTGAAGCTGTCACTGAACTCCCACCACTTGCATCCTGAAGGAAGATGACATCCCCTTTCTTAATGCCAAGACGGTCCTTTATTTCAAAAATTGCCTCACGTGTAAAAGAAGGAAGTATCTTTACAGGGATCCCTTCCCCCTTGATCTCCATCTTTCTTATCTGCTTCAACTTCTTGATGTTGTAATGTGCCTTTTTTAGCGACTTTTTAGCCCTGCGCAGGTCTTTCTTCAGAGATGAGATCTTATGTTCACGTATCTCGATCTCCTTGTCCTTGCGGATCTGAAGATGGTTGGCTTTCCTCATATTCTCCAGCTTAAGTTCAAGTTTTGAGATACGCTTATCCTTTGCCTTCAACTCCTTCTTGAGTTCCTGGAGATAATCTCTGAGATTGTTTATCTGGGTATCTTTTAGCTTAAGTTTCTCTGAAATTTTCCTGTCCCTTTCTTCAGTATCTTCAGCAGGAGTTTCCAACACCTTCACAGGTTTCTTCTCAGGAACCGGTAGGCCGGAAACTTTCTCGATGGCTTCACCTATGGAAGCACCCTGGATCACGTACAATTTGATCTTATCCATATCCAGATGCTGAGGTGCTTTCTTTTCAACACGCGAGAACATGTTCTTGTAATTCCGGTAAGCATAAAGAGCCGCGGCAAGAGAGTCACGTTCATGGTCATTAGAATATCCAAAAGGTCTTCCAAGAGCGATCTTCTCCTCAGAGGATATCTCAGCTGAAGGCGTGCTTATCACAGCATTGAAACTGCGCCTTATCCGCTCCACAGAACCCGGAGTTGGTGTGACATCCGTAGCAATGACCGCAGGTTTCCCATATTCAGCAATAAGCTTGACAACTTCATCGTGGGAAATACCACGAATACTTTTCAGAAGCAGAAGCTCAGCATCGAAGGAGAGTATAGCTATTCCTACCGTGGTTCCAGGGTCGATACCCACAATGGTAGGACGTCTTTTGAGTTTCTTCAGGGGAGTGTACTGGATCTTATCCCGCACCACGCTACTTACACGTATCTGGGCATCCGCAGTGGAACCGGAACCAACGGGCACCTGATTCCTCTTTGCATATACTGTGAACTCAGCACGCACATAACCTCCAAACCCACTGGATATCCTGCTTGTATAGGTATATCCGTGTTCCTTTGAAGCTTTCTTCAATATCGCCTCGACCTCGCGGCTCCGTTCCCTCACAGCCCCATGGACCTTACGGCGATACCTGTTCTGACTCCAGCCCCCACGTCCAAGGGAGCGGGCACGACTTACCTTGATCTTCGTGATGTCTTCAAAAAGGGAAACTTCAGAGCCAACTCCCATGCTCGCAAGGCGCGCACATGTCTCTGCCTCCTCGTTTGGATCGAACTGATTGAAGGATAGGCCATTTTCTTTTGCAAGATGTATCAGGGATTTTTTGTGCAGACCGCCTGTAACCTGTACAAGCCGGACACCTTCCGGAAGTTTTTGAAGAAAGCGCACAAGTTCCTTCTTGTCAGGAGCCAGTTCAAAAATATTATCCACTGCGATATATTCAGGATGCTCTTCGCGAATCATCTTCAATATACGCGGAAGGCGCACCATTTTATGGTGGGTTACATCTCCCTCTTTCAGCACAGCAACTGCATACCTTGGCAATTCCCGAGCCCTGGAGGAGCCTTTTGCGATATCAATGCCAAATATTACCCTGGTTTGATAATCTGGATTTTGCATAATCTACCATCATCACATAGAGTTTGATCAGATGCCCCCATGTAATATATGTTAAAGAGAAATATATAGACAGTTGGTTCCATTTAAAGGAAAAATAGATGTGAGCAAAATAATAATTAAATTATAAAATAATAATTAAATTATAAAAATCGAGCTTTGGCTAAAAAAGTAGAAAGGAATATTCTGGAGCAGAACCAGAATTTCCATAATAATTATTTTAAACTAACATACAGTTCTGATTTTAACCTTTATACATTTTCTTTGATCTGGGAAATTACCTCATCCAGATCCTTCTCAAGATTGTACTTCCGCCTGAAATGTGTAAGTACATTGAAAACATCCCTCTCAAGAAGCTCATCTGCATGCGGATGCTCCACTGTAACATACTGAGGCCAGTCTATGAACTCCACACCTTCATCACTGACGAAGATATTGTACTCACTAAGGTCAGAATGTATTATTCCTTCAGAGTAAACGATCTTTATCTGTGAAAGGATCTCATCGAGAACCCATTCCGGTTCCAGAAGTCTGGTCTTTACAAGAATGCTTCCCTTTGCGGGAGCCATGACAATTGCATGTCTGTTGTGATCAAGAGGTTTAGGTATTGATATCTTGCCATATAATGTCTGCATGATATCATACTCCCTTTTGGCCGCAAGTCTGGCTGCGTATATCCAGGAGAAGTGTTCACGGTCAACAAGGTGGTCACGCACTCTTTTTACGCGTTTAAAACTTGTCCTTCCTTCCCTATGGAACTTGATGATAACAGGGATAGGATCTGCAATAGCTAATTCAGGTTCCTGAATGGCTTCATGGACCACTGATTCCTTGCCGACACCGATCTCATCACCTATGGCGCTGACAACGCCCCTTTTAACAAACGTGTTCAATGCAAGTGCATCATATCCGTCAAAATAGATCTGATAGCCCTCATAGGGGGTTTTCGTACCAACTACTATGTTGGATTTGTAAAGCTTAAAAAGCCTGTACTCAAGTTGATCAAAATTAAGTTTGGTATATTTACGGATCTCTTCGAGGGGGACCCATTCAAAATTTTTCATCCCGATCTCAATACCGGTCAGGATTCTGAGGTCCTTACTATCCAGTGTCCTGAAGAACTTGAGTACATCGTCTATCATCGGCAGTAATTGTCCTGAATATTAAAGAGCTTTGTGTTACCAAATCAAAAATGAGAAGAAAACCTATGCCATTATGACATACGTTTTTTAGCATCTTCGACCTCACCAATGATGTCAGGATATTCACGGAAAACAGAAAGGATATCAAGAGCTGCCACAAGGTCCACAAGACCAAGAGCTCCTAAAACCTCTCCATCGGCTGACCTGATCGGGACCACGACAACAGCTTTGCCCTTGTAGACACCCTCCATAGGAACTTTCCTGATGATCATATTCTTTTCCAACACCTCTTCCAGAACAGGACCGCTATAATCATCATCGATTATCTGACCCTTCTCCATTCGGATCCCATGGAAGCTCTTGCTTCGGATAGTAGTAGGGATTCCGAGAAGCGAATGTACCGCTTCTGCAATTGGCTTAAGGTCTTCAGAAGTTGAATCCGGACAGATCTTCAAACACATCATATTATTACATCCCACTTAAAATTGAAACATTTAGTTATTTTGTTTTTAAGGTATTCCTAAAGGGTAAGACAATAGAAATATCTGTTCATTCGCTTTTGTGTTTTATATTGGAAACATATTCGTAGGCACCAAACGCTGCAATAGAGCCATCACTTACGGCAGTTATAACCTGACGCAGAATACCTGCCCTGCAGTCCCCAACTGCAAATATGCCATCAACTGATGTAGCCATTCTCTCATCGGTTATGATGAAACCGGAAGCATCTTTATCAACATCAACAAATTCAGTATTTGGCTCAATGCCAACGTAGATGAAGATGCCGTCAATAGGAGTTCTCCACACCTCATCTGTAACGGTGTTTCTAAGTACGACCTCCCTTACAACTGAATCACCAATGATCTCTTCAAGGACGGTGTTCCATGAGAACTCAACGTTGGGCTTCGCAAAAGCCCTGTCCTGAAGTATCTGTGATGCCCGAAGCGTATCCCTGCGATGCACAACACATGCAGAAGCTGCAATGTTTGAAAGGATCAATACATCGGTAAGTGCAGATTCGCCTCCTCCCACAACGATAACATTGCGGCCCTTGAAGAAAGGACCATCGCACGTAGCACAATATGAAACCCCTTTTCCACGAAACTCTTCCTCCCCGGGAACACCGAGATGTCGTGGGTTTGCGCCTGTGGCAATTATGACACTGAACGTTTCCAGATCACCGGATTCTGTACTGATGATCTTTCGATCACCCTCCGACCGGATTCCAAGAATCTCCCTGCTCTCCACTACAACACCGGCTGTTTTTGCATGTTCGGAGAACTTATCCATCAGGTCCATACCACTTATGGAAGGAAAACCCGGATAGTTCTCTACTTCACCGGTTGTCGCGATTTGGCCACTGACAAATCCTTTCTCGAGAACGAGTGTGTTCAACCCGTAACGAACAGCATATATTCCGGCAGACAGGCCACCCGGGCCACCGCCTACAATAATTAGATCGTATACCATTTTGAGCTACCTCATCAGGATATTTTCGAAAGCGCTTCTTCCTTGCCAGGGACGCCTATAAAAGCAATCTCACCATCGATTATAGTTGTTGGAACAGACATGATCGAATACTTTTCCGAGAGTTCGTCACCCTCCGGAGTATCATAATCTACCTCCTCATAATCAAAGTCACGTTCCGATCTAAGATCATTCCAGAACTTTCTGGCAGCAGGACAAACATGACACCATGAAGCATGAATAAGAGTTACTTTTACCATAAACTACCTCCCCTTGTTTGTAAAACAACAGAATATAATATGTAGCTCATCTTTTAAAAATACATACTAAAAAGTGAAAAATAAAAAGGTTTCGAAAAACCTTCTGCCTTCACTGAACATTAAGCCAGACAGGATCAAGCTGCCCGGAATATCGAGTACCAGCATACTCGAAAACGACCATAGGTTCTTCTATGGCAACCCAACCAGATATAGCCGGAGTTATATTCCATGTCTTCTTGACAGTCTCACCCGGACCAATGCTTCCAAATGATAATGCAGGCTTTTTAACTTTGACAGTTCCCGGGAAATTGGCAATTACTGCTAAGTTATCATAGGATTGCTGCGAGAAGTTCTTGATCCATATATCCACTGCTGCCTTCGAACCTGCAGAGTACTGATGAGCAGGTACGAATTTAATGAACTGTGCAAGAGCTTCTTTTTCCACCGGCACAGCAGTAGAAATATCCAGTAACGGAGTGCTGCCACCACCGGACTTATCCTTTTTATTCAAGATAATACCTAGAGCCAACACAGCAACTGTTACCCCTGAAATTAGAGGAATATTATTGATGATCGGATCAACCGGTGTAGCGGGAACTTCTATATTTTCAAGCGTTTCAGAAGCAGATATCGGTCCATCAAGATCTACTTTTGTAATGACCCAGAGAGCACCCACTTTCTGGACCCTGAAGTATATCAGTTTCTGTTCTGTACCAGCAGCTTTGTTCTTTTCAAAATGTGTAACCTCACATACTGCAGTTGTATAACCAACATCTCCATCAACCACAGTATCCTTCAGTTCGAACTGTTTTATGGAATCAATTAGTATACCCCTGTTATTGAACTTGATCTCCAATGTCGCAGGAACAAGGAAATCTTTCCCTTCATAATAAGAAAATGCCGTATTAAGATCACCATTATTAAATGAAGTCAAAAATGAAGTTATAGTCTCATTTACCTCTTCATCGGAACTTGAACCCAGGCACCCACTACAAGTGACCAGCAACAAGGCAATGCACATTAATGTACAAAAAAATGTTTTTCCCAACACTACCACCATATGAAAATAACTCCTTGTATAACCTATGCATTTCTAAATATGCATACAACCAGATACAATTTTTACCACATTATTTTTAGATTAATAACCTGAAGGCAATATAATACACTAAGATAAATTAATGGTCAAAATAATATAAATATTGATATTCACGGTTTTAAAAATAAAAAAGAATAAGGTGAATTAATTCACCTTATGCCTTGAGGGCAATATTTGTGTCCAGACCAAAGGATGGTGCTGTAAACTTCGCAGTAGTTGATGAACCAGCTTCAGGAGTTAGTATTAGGCTGAATGTTGATCTTGGTTCGATTGTAAGCCCGGTATTATCGAGACTGCCAGACGATACAGTCAAATCACCAACAGCTGTGTTACCTGTTGCAGCATTGCCTACAGTAGAGATGTAGATCGTAACAAAATCTCCCTGGTTCATAATTGGACTATCCTGTGAGAATGACTCGTCATCATCCCTCATCTTCTCAACAGTGAAGAAGTACTTGCCGTTCTCACCGACACCAGTTGTGTTGTTTGTGAGTAACTGAATTGTATTTGCGGAAGCGTTTGCAGATGAAGAGAAACCAGCCATGGCAGTACTATGTGTTTTATCATTACCAGCATAGACAAGATCATTTGTAGTCACACCATCGGTCACAGTAATGACAAACTGATTAAGGTCCATGGCAGAACTACCAATATTGAGTGCTACTTTGACCTTGAGAAGGTCAACGGTGTCAGAGAGCTCGGTACCATTACTGGACCTTACACCTTCAATGCTCTTGATCATCATGTTGGTTGATACTTCCTGAGCAGCTTGTGTACCAGTTGACTGTGCCCTATCCTGAAGAACACCAGATGTCTGGATCAATACCGCGGCAGCTACCGCAGCTACCAATACCATTGCGATGAAGATGATAAGTGTGCCTATACCTACTTGTCCACACTCATCTTTTCTCATCAGATGCCTGTTTGCTTTCATTTATTCATCTCCTCATAAGTTATATTCGATCATTGAATTATGATTATGTCATGTATTTTTCATTCAAATTCAGAGTTGAATGCTAAACTTTGAATCGTTTGGAACCCATTTTATGGAATTATCTGGATATCCCCGGTTGTCATTGAATTAAGGCTCAAGCCTGAATCCAGAACAAGTATCGAGGCATTTAAGTAATTGTTTTCATCCTTTCTAAAGCTTATAGCCCAAACAAACAATGCTACATATTACTTAAAGTTAATATCATTATAATCATTATGAGTCTGAAGAATATCGTATAAATACTCACCGGTTGGAGATTTCAAATAAACCTTTGCTTCAAACGTAAACGACTGGATTTTTTGTATAAGAAGTTATTATATAATTAGAAAAGATGAATAGAAAGAATCCAGTACTACTTTTAAGCACAGCAATTTGCATTGCTATCACAACTATGCATTTTAACCTTTGCAGCAATTATTACTAAAAAAGACATTCGAAAAGATAAAACAGCCGTCACTACAGAATTGATATTAGTAGGCTAATTATAACGATCGTATCTATTTAACAGTCTTGTGTACCCTAACTACCTACCAAAATAATTCAGAACATGAAATGCCTGTACACTATATAGCAGCAATACTTGAGAATATTTTATAATCCGCAAAACGTATATACAATAAGTATTATGTACATCATTAGACATCATTGTACACAAGTGGTTATTATGCATTCTGCAATACATAAAATAATAAATTCAACTGAAAATAGGGTTAAAAAACTTTATGAATTTAAAAATAATAGCATACCCCTAGATAATTCCACACCCAATACACAAAACATAATCAACTCAATATTATCGAAAAAACAGAAGGGAAAAGCTCCTATCATTTCTGAGGTAAAGCCAGCATCCCCATCAATGAAAATAAGAGATATAGATCCTACCGAAGCAAAGAGAATAGCCACAGAAATGGAAAAGGCCGGAGCTGTTGCAATCTCTGTCCTAACTGAACCTGAATTTTTTAACGGATCCACAGATAACCTGACAGCGGTCAGGGAAAATATATCATTGCCAGTCCTCAGAAAGGACTTTATAATTGACAAGGTCCAGTTCGATGAAGTTAAAAGTGACCTTATACTGCTTATTGCAGGACTTCTAAATGAGAAACTTGAAGATTTCATCCTATATGCACGTTCAAAGGGATTCGAACCTCTGGTCGAAGTGCACAATGAAGAAGAACTGCTCAATGCACTTGACACCTCAGCAAGGATCATTGGAATTAACAACAGGAACCTTACAACAATGCAAGTGGACATTGCAACAACAGAAGAACTTATACCAATAATAAAAGAACACGATCGCATGAGCGATACTGAACATCTCATAATAAGTGAAAGTGGAGTTCATACTGCAGATGATGTGAGAAGGATGATCTCAGCTGGTGCCGATGCGATACTCATTGGAACATCCATCGTGAAAAATGACGATATTTACAGCAAGACAAAAGAGCTTGTTGATGCTCTTGACTGAAATACAATTGACAATTAGGAGGAAATGAAATGAGTGGACCAAAGTATGGCAAGTACGGAGGACAATTTGTCCCTGAGATACTTATGCCCGCACTTGAGGAACTTGAGGAAGGGTATGAAAAATATAAAAATGATCCAGAATTCCTGAAGGAACTGGATTATTACCTCAAGGACTTTGCCGGACGTGAGACCCCATTGTATTATGCAAAGAACATGAGCAAGAAATACGGTGTTAAGATCTACCTGAAAAGAGAGGATCTCGTACACGGTGG
The DNA here is from genome assembly GCF_000765475.1 of Methanococcoides methylutens. Classification (NCBI taxonomy): domain Archaea; kingdom Methanobacteriati; phylum Methanobacteriota; class Methanomicrobia; order Methanosarcinales; family Methanosarcinaceae; genus Methanococcoides; species Methanococcoides methylutens. The sequence goes on along the minus strand of NZ_JRHO01000010.1, from coordinate 29,909 downwards.
AGCACACAAACTGAACAATACCATCGGCCAGGCACTGCTTGCAAAATACATGGGTAAGACAAGACTTGTAGCTGAGACCGGAGCAGGACAGCATGGAACTGCAACCGCTATGGCAGGTACGAACATGGGATTCCAGACCCACGTTTACATGGGGGCAAAGGACACCGTCAGGCAACGAATGAATGTTTACCGCATGGAGCTTATGGGAACGGAAGTACATCCCGTAGAATCCGGTTCAAAGACGCTCAAAGATGCAATCAATGAAGCTTTACGGGATTGGGTCTCAAATGTCGAGGAAACTCACTACCTTATAGGTTCAGTAGTGGGACCACATCCATACCCAATGATGGTCAGGGATTTCCAGAGTGTGATAGGAAATGAGGTCAAACAGCAGATAATGGATAAGGAAGGACGTTACCCTGATTCCATAGTAGCCTGCACAGGTGGTGGCAGTAATGCCATGGGGATCTTCCATCCGTTTGTTGAAGAGAAAAACGTGAAGCTTGTTGCTGTGGAAGCCGGAGGTAGCGGGATGAAACAGACAGAAGGAGCTGCACTCCACTCCGCATCACTTTCAGTGGGAGAAGATGGCGTCCTCCAGGGAGCTCGCACCCGTATCCTGCAGGACAAACATGGACAGATCCTGGAATCAAGTTCTGTTTCTGCCGGACTGGACTATTCCGGAGTGGGACCTGAACTGGCATATCTTGCAGATATTGGCAGACTTACACCGCGCGTTGCAAATGATGACATGGCACTCAATGCATTCCATGAACTAAGCCTTATGGAAGGCATCATCCCGGCACTGGAATCATCACACGCAGTTGCCCATGTCATGGAAGCAGCAGAATCAGGAGAGCTTGGTGAACTTGTGGTTATCAACCTTTCAGGAAGAGGAGACAAAGACCTTGAAGCTGTTCGAAAGATCGACAGGGGTGAGTAAAATGCAATTATCTACTAAATTCATTGAACTTAATGCTAAGAAAGAAGCTGCTTTACTGGCATATGTTTGCGCAGGAGATCCAAATATTGAGGCAACACCAGCAATCGTTGATTCACTTATAAAAGGCGGTGCCGACATCATCGAACTGGGATTACCTTTTTCAGACCCTGTTGCAGACGGACCTACGATACAGGAAGCATCCGAAAGAGCACTTGCAGCCGGAATGAACCCTGACAGGTACTTTGAACTGGTTGCATCCCTTGATGTTGATGTACCTCTTGTCTGCATGACATACTATAACCTGATATTCCAGCGAGGTCTTGACAAATTCGTGAAAGATTGTGTAAACTCCGGCATTAGCGGACTTATAGTACCAGACCTGCCTGCAGAGGAAAGTGAAGAACTTGCAAGATCATGTTCAACTAACGGTGTAGACCTGATCTTCCTGATAGCACCTGTTACCACAGATGAGAGAATAAAGATGATACTGGAAAAAAGTTCCGGCTTTGTTTACATTGTCTCAAGACTTGGCGTTACAGGAGCACGTTCAGAGGTCACCGATGCTACTGCACAGATACTTTCCAGGGTGAAGACCGACATACCAAAAGCTGTCGGATTTGGGATCTCGAACGGAGAACAGGCTTCAAAAGTTGTTGCAGCAGGAGCTGACGGCATTATCGTGGGATCTGCTTTTGTGGACATCGTCGCATCCGGAGACAATGTTAACAAACGTCTTGAAGAACTTGCAAGCGATATTAAAAGCGGATGCAAGGTCTGAGAAATAGTAAAATTTGGTTAAGTATGCCATTATATAAGGGAATACAATCGAATATAATAAAATGCAAAACTAAATGAAAATTAAACAAAAAGATAACAAAGAAGGTCCTTGATAAACTCAAAGACCTTTTTTCGTTAAGATTTTTTTTAAAGTGTCTTTATTAGGATCTTCTCATTCGAACAACTGGTCTACAAACCATTGCGGATCAAATTTCCTAAGATCATCATATCCCTGACCCATTCCAAGGAAAAGGATCGGTTTTCCAGTGATATATGCGATAGAGATCGCTGCGCCACCTTTTGAATCTGCATCTGTTTTTGTCAGTATGGACCCATCGATAGGGACAGCAGCGTTGAACTGCTCTGCACGCTCTACAGCATCGTTCCCTGCAACGGCCTCATCAACAAAGATGATAAGATCAGGAGTGCTTACACGACAAACCTTTTCAAGCTGTGCCATGAGATTCACATTGGTGTGCATCCTGCCTGCAGTATCAGAAAGAATGACATCCACATTGTGGGCCTTTGCATGCTGTACCGCATCATAGACAACAGCAGCAGGATCGCCGCCTTCCTGATGTTTTATCAGTTTTACGCCAATTCGTTCTGCATGGATAGCGATCTGGTCAATAGCCCCTGCCCTGAAAGTGTCACCTGCTGCAATGACAACAGAATATTTCATATCTTTCAGACGTTTTGCCATCTTGGAGATCGTTGTGGTCTTGCCGGTTCCGTTAATGCCTATGAAAACTATATGAACAGGCTTATCAGCCTTTTCTATATATTCGTCAAGGTCGAAAACATTAGCAGACATCACATTATAAATGGCAGTCCTAAGAGCCTGCTCCACATGTTCACCAGTGTTACTTCCAATCTTTTTACGGCTGCCCACAAGTTCTGCTTTGACAGCTTCGACAATAGCTTCAGCAACGGTAATAGCAATATCACTTTCAAGCAATGCCACCTCCAGTTCCCAGAGGGAATCGCTGATATCACCCTCGTCCAGTATGACCTCACGCTCAAAAACAAGAGCTTTGGCCTTCTGGGCAAAGCCTATTTTCTGCTTGAATGAGGGTTTTGATTCTGGCTGGACTACAGGAGTAGTTGAAGCTTCAGGAGTGGAAGTTTTTTCCTCTGGAATGACGGACTCTTCGATAGGTTCGGCAACCAACTCTTCAGCTGGTACTTCAACAGATTCTACCACCGGCTCTTCAAGATCAACTGCTTTCTCATCGATCGTTTTTCCAATCGATTGCTTGAAATTACTGAGTTTATCCTTGAGTTTATTGAACACGCAAACTCATCCTTAAAAATAATAAAAATAAAAAAAGTATCAGAACTTCATGAACAGGATCACTGCGGACTTCTGTTACCAACCATAGATTCTATGGACTGGATACGCTGTCCGACCTGAGCAATTGATCCATTCAAGCGTTCAACTACCTTATTTAGCTCTTCTTTGCGCTGATTAAGGAGTTCCTTTGCTTCAGCAGGGGGTTTCTCCACGCTTATGCCTGCACCAACACTTACAACAACCTTCTCGAGATTTGCGACATTTGCATGTACGAATGCACCGCCTCCAAGAGGAAGCATCGTGTTGATACTGCCGGAAACAGCTTCAAGTTCCTCGAGAGTTCCTATTGCACGTGTGCACTCTTCGATGGACATCTGAACCATTCCCATCTGCTGCTGCAGGGATTCTGCCTGATTCTGGAGCTCGCGATGCTGAGATGCGAGATTCCTCACATCCTGCTCACTTAATTCTGACATGTGCTTCACGCCTCTACGATACTATCGATCTTGATCAATGATCTGTTAATATGATGTTTACTGCCGAAAGTGGAATACGTCTTTTCACGAGCATTCTTCTCGTTCTGGCTCTCAACGGTCTTAGTAAAATTTTCCCAAGAATGACCTGCTTTGAATGTGCCTTTGACAACATAATTCTGCATACGGAATCACCTGTTTTATAATTTAAATTTTAACAATAATATGATCAATCAAAGAACAGAGCATCCTCAATCCTACCTAGCTCATGTCCAGTTGTATTGGAACCTGCTACATACCCTTTCGAGTTGGCCAGTAATCCGGAACCTACGGCTTGTGAGCCATAATTTGTAGTTCCCACATCCACAGAAAGTCCGAACACTTCCTCAAGATGCGCAAGTTCCTCCTGCGTCACCATTGGGTGAACCAGAAGTCCCTTGTTAGTAGCTACGCCGGACATTCCAACCGTACCGAGGCCTGCAATTGTACCCCTATGAACATCCACACCAAGAACCCTTGATATAACTTCCATGGACCTGTCACTGATATCCGGATGCACCAGTGCAGACGTATCATTTGCTAATATCACATTCCCAGTGGCAGTGAGCCTGTCTGGAAGCACTTCCACAGGGACATCAACGTCTTTAAGATCGTTGACACTAGCATCCCTGGATAGTAAAAAACCATTCGAGTTGCCCCTGGAAAGAGAACCAACAACAGTACTGCCATTTACCAGTGTAGAGATGACCCTGACATCAAGCAGTTCTGCGATCATATCAATGGCCTTCTTAGTTGTACCAATAGGAACAACTGCCACATCCTCTGTGCATGTGGCAAAAACCCCTAGAACGGGATTGTCGTAAATGTTCACGGTTTTGATCATTATTGTCCTTTATACTTTTGTTGAATATTATCCATCATCGAAAGAAGGATCAGGCAAGTTCTGCCTGAACTTCCCCATCTTCGAACTTAGCTGCACGAATGCGTATTGAAGATGGTGGTTTCTGAGAACCTCTCTCCCAAACCTTGTGGTTGACGGAAGCATCGATCTTGATCTGTGAAGGTTCTGCCTTCATGTGTCTTACCAGATATTTTCTGATAAGTGAAATTGCCCTGCTGGAACGTTTCCACCTTGGTGCAAGCTTTGCCTGGCGTAGTGGAATTGTGTATATCTGTTCCTTTACCGCGTCTTCTGCCATTGTCATCACCTTACTTTACATCTAAACTATTTCTTCTCCAGTGTCTTCTCTTAGGGTGGCTAACAACGTGTCTGTTAGTCTTTATGATAACCCAGGTTGGAACGCGCTGATTCTGATTGTGCGCTTTTGCCAACCTTATTTTCTGTCCTTTTGTATTGTGGCTCACTTATCTCACCTGTGAATTGATTAATTGTAACGCCAATCTAAAAGATTTGCGTCTATAAATCGATTATCCTATAAATTATTAATCTATGTACGATAGATTCCTGCCTTCACATAACAAATTGCTTATTAAATTGCTTATCCAAAACATCGTAAGACTATCAGACACGCCTGATAACCCTCGATTGAACATGTTCCGGAAAGATTTCAAGTACTTTTTCATCACCATATTGCTGCCTTATCAGTTCACGAAGCTCAGTTTCATAGTCTGCTTTTGCAATACTATCACTTTGACCTTCTTCGATCACCAGATATCGGCTCACCAGCAAATTAACGGCACTTCTACCATACCCATGAAGAGGGCATATGTAACTTACACTGAACCGGTCCTCTATGCTTCGAACTTCTGAATCGGTCAGTTTCGGAACACGATCATCGCGCCTGACGCCATCCGCAATCAGAGAGACCTCATCTTCCTTTGCAAGTGTCTCGATCACGGCCTTGTGTATGTAATTGATAGCGTTCCTTGGATAACCATCATCTATTATGATCTCCAAAGCGGATTCTAATATGCACCTGTCAAGTTCCAGTACTCTGTGGGAATAACCCAACTCATCTGCGGCAACCTTTGCAACTTCCCCAACCGGAAGGATAGAGAAACTGCAAGTCACAAGTTCGACATCAAAGAAGGGATCAAGCAATATTGCTGATAGTGAACTATCTTTTCCTCCACTGAACAGTACCTGAGCTTTCATGTTCACATGCGTGTGATGGTTGGTTCACGTTTTTTAGGCTGCATCTGTGAAAGGAGCACTTTAAGCTTATCATCATCGATCATTGACTGTAAGCGACCACTTTGAGCAAGCATCACAAGCTGGGATTCAAGTTGCTCAGCCAGTTCCTTGCGTGATAGTTTCAGGCGAGTCAGCCTCTCACGCGCCTCCGGAGTCATGATCTGACGAAGGACCGCCTGGACCTGGGCATCCCTTTCAGCCTGTGCCTGTTCCTGCTGGTATGCGGCCTGGGCATCATTTTGCATCTGGGGAGCAGCCTGCTGTTGCTGCTGCATTTCAGCAAGTCTCTTTCTTCGGATAGCTTCAATATCGTCCACCATTACTTCATCACGTCCTTTCCGATTTAATTATAATGGCTCCAATGGAACCATCATATAGCAATTATTATGTATCTGAGCAGGAGGGGAGATCAACTCCCTTAAACCCATTCAGTACTTTGCAAGCTCTGGAATTGTTTCGACAAGCTCGTTCTTGACCTCAACTGCCATATTGTCAAGCAGTGACTGGCCAGCAGGAGCGATTACTCTTCCGCTCTTCAACTTGCGGACAAAACCTGCATTTTCGAGCTGCTGAGCTGCTTCCCTTGCGACAGAGCCGCTTCCTTTTGCTTTCTTGGAAGGGTTTGCGCCTCTCCTCTTCTTACCACCATAGACAGACCTTAATCTCTCCACACCGATAGGACCTTCCATGTAAATGGTCCTCATGATAGCTGCACAGCGGGTGTACCACCATTCATTATCAATAGGTGGCAATTCTTTGTGAACACCTGTCTTAACGTGAGCTGCCCATACGGGAGCATTGATCTGCTCGTTCTCTTTTAACTTCTCTGCCACCTTTGCAATAATATTTGCAGCAGGAACATCATATGCTGTAGTCATCTTATCCTCCTTGGAATGAAATGTATCGATTGGATTTTTATTTGTAGTTGATTTATTCAGTAAACTTGTTACCAGCAAGTATAATTATCTATCATAATGTGTGCATGGAAATAGGGTTGTAATTTATTGATTAGTATATACGTGTTTCGGCAGCTTTCGTATATCCCACCATACCCATGCATTGTATCATAGATAATAGTGCATTATTTCTTGAAAGTTTGCTCCCTGCCAGGTCCTACGGACACGTATTCAATAGGTACGCCCATCAATTCTTCAAGGCGCTCAACATAGTTGCGGGCAGCTTCGGGAACATCTGCATAGCTTTTGACATCTGTGAGATCGTCAGACCAGCCAGGCATCTCTTTATAAACAGGTTTACACCTTTCAAGATCGGAAGTATCAATAGGTGGATAATCCAGTTTTTCCCCATCAAGTTCGTAGGCAACACATATCTTATTAATTTCAAGGCCTGTTAACACATCTAATTTTGTCAATGCAACACTTGTGTAGCCGTTCAGGAAGATCGCCTTCTTCAAAAGAGGGAGATCGAACCATCCACATCTGCGGGACCTTCCGGTAGTAGTTCCGAACTCATGACCAACATCATGTAAATGTTTGCCTGCCTCATCATCAAGTTCTGTTGGAAGCGGACCTTCTCCGACCCTTGTAATATAAGCCTTAACAATACCCAGAACCTCATCCACCTTAGTAGGACCAACACCAAGATTTGCACATGCTGAACCTGCAATAGTGCTTGAAGAGGTCACAAACTTCTGCGTACCGTGGATAACATCAAGGTGAGTGCCCTGTGCCCCCTCAGCCATTACGTTCTTGCCATCTGCAATAGCTTTGTTCACTTCATATGACACATCCGTAACATAAGGAGCTAATCTCTTACCAAGTTCCACATACTTATCAATAAGTTCCTTATCGGTCACAATTGAAGGATCACCGCCAAGTTCCTTAATAGCCGCCTCTTTGGAAGCTGCTATCAAAGATAGTCTGCTAAGGAGTTTCTCGGAATTGACCAGATCCCCCATGCGGATCTCATCCCTTGCGATCTTGTCCATATAAGCAAAAGCAATACCTCTCTTAGTAGTGCCGATCTTCTCCTTACGGGAAGATTCACGAAGACCGTCCTGCTCAATATGATATGGCATAATGATACTGGTCTTAGCATCAATACCAAGTTTATCGGAATGGATATCAACACCACCCTTTGCAAGCATATCGATCTCTTCTGCCAGAACCTCAGGGTTCAGGACGGTACCCGGACCTATCAACACCCTAGAATCAAGCAAAAAACCTGAAGGTATCAAGTGTAACTTATAGACATCTTCGCCAACTGTTACCGTATGGCCGGCGTTGTCGCCACCCTGGAACCTGACGACAAGATCGTAGTCTTTTGAGAGCAGATCAACGATCTTTCCTTTTCCTTCATCACCAAACTGTGATCCTGTCAGAATAGTAAACATAGAGGGGGAAATTGCAGTTTATACATATAAAGCATTTGGCAACATTGGAGATTTTGAGAAAATTGATACACTTTTTCTTCTGAAATAATAATTGCACAGAAGATGGAAAACATATTAGATCACTCATTGAAACTGATTATAAATACAAGCTAAAGACAAATTGGATATAAGGTAAAAAACCTGTCATCAATAGGTAAGCTATCGGTTTCATCAATTATTTTAAACAATAATTCCAAAATGATATATGTTACAAGCCATAAACATTATCAATATATTACTGACATATAAGATTCAGGGGAGTTCATATTGCATAATATAAATTTAAAGATACATTCTTCTGCCAGAGTATATGGATCAAGCACCATAGGAGATAATTCAGTAGTGCTTGAAAACGTCATACTTGGATATCCGGAACATAAGATCCTCTCCCGAATAGTAGAGGAAAATGGCCGCATCGAAGATTCTGATTTTCAAGGATGTGAAATTGGATCAAACTCATTCATAAGACCAAACACAACGATCTTCAGTAATGTCAGGACAGGTAGCAATTTCAAGACCGGACACAACTGCATGATACGTGAGAACACCATCATTGGCAATAATGTCCTGATAGGGACCAACGTTATCATCGACGGAAATGTAACTATCGGGAATAATGTCAGTATCCAAGGGAATGTCTATATCCCTACTGATGTAATGATAGAGGACAACGTCTTCATTGGCCCATGTGCAGTACTTGCAAATGATAAATATCCAATTCGTAAAGAATACAAGCCAGAAGGCCCCATCATTCGAAAAGGAGCATCAATTGGTGCAAATGCAACCATACTCCCGGGAGTTGAGATCGGAGAAGGTGCATTCATAGCAGGTGGGGCACTGGTGACACGTGAAGTCCCCCCATGGAAACTTGCAATCGGATGTCCCGCAAAGATAAAAGAGCTCCCAGAAGAGCTGAGATCCTTAAACAGCATCTAATTTAGCCACCCCAGTTGATCTAATCAATCTAATCTAATCTAATCTAATCTAATCTAATTTAATCAGCCATCTAAATAATTCCAAACACACGAGGAATAAAATGATCCCAATCGCAAAACCAAATATTGGAGATGAAGAGATAGATGCAGTATCCGAGGTGCTGGCTTCAGGAAACATTGCGGAAGGAAAGCGTGTTGCAGAGTTTGAAAGTGCTTTTGCAGAATTTATCGGAACAGATCATGCGATCGCGGTGAACTCTGGAACAGCTGCTCTTCATGCCGCACTACTGGCACATGGAATAGGTAAAGGCGATGAGGTCATCACAACGTCCTTTAGCTTCATAGCAACTGCTAACAGTATCATGTATACCGGTGCAAGGCCAGTATTCGTGGACATTGAACCTGAAACGTTCAATATTGATACAAGTTTGATAGAGAATAGTATAACCAAAGACACAAAGGCACTGATGCCGGTACACCTCTACGGCCATCCAGCAGAGATGAAGCAGATTAATGAAATTGCAAAAGATCACGATCTGGCTATTATTGAAGATGCATGCCAGGCCCATGGTGCAACTTATCAAGGCAAGAAAGTAGGTTCCTTCGGAACGGGAGCTTTCAGTTTCTACCCTACAAAGAACATGACAACCAGCGAAGGCGGAATAATAACTACCAATGACAGCGAAATTGCCAGAAAAGCCAGGATGATACGTGCACATGGTTCACAGGAACGTTACCTTCACGAGATGTTAGGATATAATTTCAGAATGACCGATATTGCAGCTGCAATTGGTCTTGTTCAGCTCAAAAAGGTCAATGGGTTCAACCTTAAACGCCAGAAGAATGCACATCTCCTTTCAGAAGGACTAAAAAGTGCAAGTGGCATTACCATTCCAACTATCAGGAAAGGATGTGAGCACATGTTCCACCAATACACCATAAGGACGGAATCACGCGATGATCTTATCACAAAGCTGACTGAGAATGGCATTGGTACAGGCATCTATTATCCAATACCAATACATATGCAGCCGACATATATTGATGCAGGATACAATTACGATCTGCCAGTATGTGAAAAAGCAGCAAAGGAAGTAATCTCACTCCCGGTACACCCGGGTGTTTTAGAGAACGATCTTAAACATATAATCAAAACTGTAATAGAGGGGGTCAAGTAAAATGACACGCGTAGGAGTTATAGGGGTTGGTGCTATGGGGCAGCACCATGTCAGGATCTACAAAGAAATGGAAGGAGTAGAACTTGTAGGAATATCCGATGTTGATAGGGAAAGGGTCGAAGAACTGGCAGCAGAATATGATGTTAAACCTTATACTGATTATGAAGAACTCTTAAAAGAGAATCTTGATGCAGTAAGTATTGTTGTCCCAACTACACTCCACAAAAATGTCACATTGGATGCTATAAATTCAAACACGAATGTACTTGTAGAAAAACCCATTGCAGATACACTTGAAAATGCCGACATAATGATAGAAGCCGCTGAAAAAGCAGGAGTCATCCTTATGGTAGGACAGATCGAGAGATTCAACCCGGCAACAACAAAAATGAAAGAAATAATCGATAGCGGACTCCTTGGCAAGATAGTATCAATTTCCACAAAGAGAGTTGGGCCTTACAACCCGAGGATAAGGGATGTGGGAATCATCTTAGATCTTGGAGTACATGACATCGATGCTATATCCTATATGTACGGCAGCAATGCTACAGAAGTCTACGCCATTGCCGGCAAGGATATTCATTCAAAGGAAGACCATGCATCAATAATGCTTAGATTTGATGATGAACAGGCAGGCGTAGTTAATGTTAACTGGTTGACCCCACACAGGGTGAGAAAAATGGAAGTTATTGGAGTAAGTGGGGTCGGATACCTGGACTACATCGAACAAACAGTTACGATACATGATGCTAAATGGATAAGAGATGCAAAGGTCGAGAAAGCTGAACCATTGCAAAAGGAACTCGAACATTTCATCAACTGTGTAGAAACAGGTGAGACACCCCTCGAATCAGGCATTGACGGAAAACATGCATTAAAAGTTGCACTCGCAGCCATAGGATCCTACAATCGAGATGGCATAATAAAGATCGACTGAATTGATCCAGCCTTACTGTGATTTTTAGGATCTTTACCTTTTTTATTAAGTAGAAAACCCTTGAATGTTATAATAAAGAAGACAAGGCGACAATATACTTGAAGTTCCAACTCCAGAGATGTTGAAATGGAGAGTTCATTATTATAATAACCAAATCCAGAAGCAGGCAATATCTGCAATGTAAGTTCTGGCAGACTTGTTCTACTTTATTGAATTTGTTGTTCCAAGGCAAGTATAAATGATAAAAAGTGTATTGACAGAGATTATGTATCTCTGCCACGTTTTGCAATCAGGACCATAATCACAATAAAAAGTACCAAAGCCATATTCTGGTCCAGAGTTTGATCTTCATCATCTTCAGATGCTGAATCCTCTAGAGAAACATCATCTGAGATAACACTTGAATCTGGAACTGCAGTTATTGCAAATGGTGAAAAACCTGGCGTTGAAGATTCAAAGTAAACATAACCATCTTCCTCACCCGCAGACATCGTTTGAAGAGCCTCCCATTTTCCATCAGAATGCCTGTTTAACTTAATAGCAGAAGTATTTACGCCATTTGCCTCCATCCATGAACTTTCTACCTTGAAACCAATTGTCATAGCTTCAATGTTTGCAGGAGTTGCAAAGCCGTATTTGCCAACCCAAATGTTCATGTTCCGATAAACAAGACCCTCAGGATCATCCGAGACAAGAGCAGACCTCTCCTTCAAAACTTCAACCGTTGTAGTTATATAACCTGAATTTTTAAGTGGAGTGAAATTTACGTTCACAATCGGGTTTTCAGGAGATTTAAAAGTATAGGACACATTCATTCCCTTATTAACCGGCCTTTCAGTAACATCTTTAAATTCAATATTTCCAAATTGTTCGCCTGAATCACCGGCACCTCCTCCACCACCACTTCCTGAACCAGCACTGTCGGTGCTCCCTCCGGATGAAGACGTATCCGATATGCTCACCACAGCATTTTCCACAGTTATCGGGACTGCTGTCCCATCGGAATTACTTACCACAACATTGACCAACTGCAAGTTGGATTGACCAGTGGCTGTTGTTTTAAAAACGATCGTTGCAAGTATACCGGGACTTGTGACCTCTTTTTCAAAAAGAACACTATGTGCATATATGATATTTCCAGTTGTATTATCAAAAGTACCTTCACCGAAAAGAGTAGTACCAGTTTTGCTAAACAGATCTCCCTCTGATACACTTTTCACATCAAGTACAGAACCATCAAAATACAGGTCGAACTGTGCCCCGGATATAGGCATATCTGGCTCGACGTAGACATTGACAACGATTTCCGACCCCAATTCCACGGATTGGTTAGCCGGAGAAAGACTCACACCTGTTTCTGCAGAGACCGGACTCATGATAACATATATTGATAGTACCAACATAAAAGCCATCAAGAGATATCTAGGCAAATTAGAATCAAGGATTTTTAGCTGACTATTCGTAAAACTATCTGAAATTTTATTTTTATTGATCATATTGAGCACCACTTATAAGAAAAAATTAGTCCATTCTAACATATCTATCTGTTGATTGGAACCACTAGAAGAGAACTTTGAGTTTGAGTGGGGGAATATATTGGTGGTACAATAGTTTATGTATTTGTGTTCAGGAATGGTCTCAATGTTCTCTTCTAAGGACAAAATATAGTATAATTGCTTAATAGATAAACCTTTCCATAAATGAACGGGTTTTTTTAAAAAAGAAACCGATTTTCTAAAAATAACTTCCTTATTGATTGAAATATAATAATACATTTCGTGAAAATCAAAATCGAATCAATGCTTTTCAGGATAAAAACTTTTACATATAGAATCCGGCAATACTTTCCTGCCAACTTTTCCTTTTTTCCTGCATGTACCTGCAGAGAAATAACGACATGAATTGCAGCGGTAGACTCGCTGTTCCAATTTGTTCCGGACAAACTTTTCGTGAAGATCGGTCTCACCCAATCCACGATGATATTTGTAATCATTCCAGTCAGCATAATATATCTGGCTGGTAAGCGTCGAAACTGCCGGAGGATCCCATTCGTCATAGGTTGCACCGATCTCCAGAGCATTCGAAGTTATCTTTGGAGCTGATTCTTTTGAACCACTACTTAAAAGATCAACAATCTCTCCTTTTAACTCAAGAAATATCTCATCGTCAGGCTTTATTGCCAATGCCCTGTTTATGTATGTTTTTGCGCCTTCAAGGTTACCAAGACTTTTCAGACAAAGTGAAATATTATAATATACAGGATATGGTCGTGCCACAACACCTATGCTCAGGATCTTTTCATAGAGATCTACAGCTTCCCTGAATTTTCGTTCCTGCTGCAAAAGAAGAGCCATATTGTTCAATGCGTGGACATTTTTAGGCTGCAGCTGCAGAGCCATCTTGAAGTAATGTTCCTTCCTTTCAACATCCTTTTCAGATCTGCCGGAAGCAATGTACCTCTCAACGATCTTACTTACATCATCTTTTGCCATAGAATATCCTCATATCCCTCTTTTTTTCTGTACATACCAGCCCACAAGAGGTGGAACCCAGCATAGATTTGCCACAATGGTCTCAAGGGCAGTAAATGTTTGGGTGGTCGGGCTGAAACCATATATGCGTAAAAGTAAAAGACCGATAGGTACGATAATAATTATTGCAAGGCTTGCGAGCATCACCGGATGATGCACATACCTATTGACCGCTCCAACCCAGGAACCTTCCTTTCCCTTCAGGAAAAGCATCCCGGAAATGTTCGCACCGATCTGGTCACTAAGTGCATAGAAATAAGGAATGTAGAAGCCCTCAACACCATATACGTTAACGCCTGCAAGGCGACTGAAGATGTCGATAATCCAGGGCACTGCCAAGCCAAATAGCTTACCCCAACCGTAGGCTTCTGCCATTGTACTCGCACCACCAAGAAAGCGCTGACGAATTGAATAGATACCCTCCAGTATGCTTTCGCCTTCACCGGATAATGTCCTGACAAGCCATTGCCCCACAGGACTTGTCTGGTAACCCTGCATATCAAGGAAAATGCCTGCAAAAATACCCAGGACATATCCGGGAACAGTATACCTGATAAGTTCTTCAAAGCCTTCACTTTCAGGAAGTTCATCCTCGTTACCCATACATTTGGAGAATGTTGCTTTTGTTAATTATAGATATGTGATAAAATGGATAAAATGATCTGCTTTTTAGATCTCTTTGAACACTTTTGCCAGTGATTCGCCACGAACATGGATCGAAAATTCAGAGAAGTAACCAAAAGCAGTAGTGTGAACATCAATTCCTTTATTGTCCAGCTTTTCTTTGATAGCCAAAATTATCTCTACTGCGAATTCAGGAGAGGACTTGCTTGAAGAGAGATGAGCAAATGAGTGAAGTACCATTCTTTCTTTATTCACTTTATTAAGATACCACTTCTGATTTGCGACTGCTTTTTTTACCACTTTGCTCTTTCTTAATTCATCCTCTGCCTCAACATGAATGAAAACAACTGCCGTGTCTTCTATCTTTTCCTCTCTTTCAGTATCATCTACGTGATCAAGGGTCTTGCTGAAGGTTTCAAACCAAAAATATTCCGTATCGAACATTAGCATTTTCATGGATCTTTATCCCCCGTTAATGATATTGTAAGATAATATGGCAGGCTTTTTCTAAGGTTACACCATTGTTAAAGTATTGAAGTATGTCAGTAAAATATTCCCATATACATAGCAGCACTGTTTGCGGTAAGAAGTGCCGATGAAGAGAAAAACAGAAGAATATAGATATAGTGATAACAAATATTGCCTCATTGAATATCTACAATATTAAACAGATAATAATTATGGTTGATTCAAATGGATAAAATAATAGCAGACTTTGAACTTGATGTAAGAGGACAGTGCTGTCCTTACCCACTTATCAGGACAAAGGAGATGGTGGATGAGATGGAAACAAATGAGATACTGTTGGTCATAGCAAATGAGGCCATGACACCTCAAAACATCGCCACCTGGGCAAAAAAGACAGGGAATGTACTGCTTGCTGTTGAAGAAAAGAGAGGCGTCTTCAACATATACGTCCGTAAAGCCTGATATTCATCCCCTTTGATGTTTTTATTTTCTTGTGTATAATACTTTCATTCTCATGTATGATGCTTTGATATTGTTATCCAATACTACAGACCCCGCCGCCTTCCTGATAATTCTCATCCTCAATTGATGTTATCGACGGATCTTCACCACATACCGGGCATAAAGGGTTCTTACGAACCTTAATTTCATCGAAAGACATGCCAAAGGCATCATAGAAGATAAGCCGGCCTTTCAACAGATCCCCGAATCCCAGCAGGTATTTGATGACCTCAGTTGCCTGAATAACACCAATGATGCCCGGAAGTACTCCGATAACTCCGGCTTCCTGGCAACTTGGAACCATTCCGGCAGGTGGTGCATGTTCAAAAAGACACCTGTAACAGGGCCCATCACCCGGAAGAATGGTCGTGACCTGGCCTTCGAAGCGGAAAATACTGCCATGTGAGAGAGGTTTTTTTGCAAGTACACAGGCATCGTTTACTAGATAGCGGGTTGCAAAATTGTCGGAACCATCCACTACGATGTCGTAATCGTTTATGATATCAAGAATATTATCAGGACTTATCCTTTTCTGATAAGTGATAACCTTCACATCGGGATTTAAATTCTCAACATATTGCCTTGCAGATTCTACCTTTGGAACATCGACATTTCCGCCATGTATGACCTGTCTTTGAAGATTACTGAGATCCACAACATCATCGTCAACTATCCCGATAGTTCCAACCCCGGCAGCAGCCAGATATTGTATGATAGGAGATCCAAGTCCTCCTGCACCTATACAGAGTACTCTGGAAGACAACAGTTTTTGTTGTCCCTTTCCGCCAACTTCCTGCAGTATGATGTGTCTTGAATACCGCCGGATCTGTTCTTCAGTAAATTCGCCTAACATTTTAACCTCCCTTGAAATAATAAATCGCAATGAATTGCATCGGTCATGGTTGATCAGAGTCATGTGACAATGTTTCGCAACACCTTGCAATTCGTATTAGCATTTTCAAAAAAGTGCAATTTCCTGATAAATAGGTATAGAAAGCGGCAATTTTGTGCAACCACACCCCAAATTGGTCAAAACCCAACTCATAAGGCATCAAATCAGAATATAGGCAATTATTGCCCCATAACTAATAGTAATATTATAACGTGTTTTTATGTTTAATACTTAATAATCATCGGCTATTAGGAGAGATACAAAATGAGTAAAGTAATTGGGTTAAAATGCAGAGAATGTGGTGCTGAATATCCGAGTGGAATCCAGAATACCTGCTATGAATGTTTCGGACCTCTTGAAGTGCACTACGACTGGGATGAGATACATAATACAGCAAGTAAGGAGAAGATCGCAAGAGGGCCTCCGTCCATATGGAGATATGCAGACCTGCTTCCAATAGATAGTACGAATTATGTTGACCTTGGATCAGGTTACAATAAGTTACATCATGCAAAGAACCTTGGAAAGGAACTGGGACTTAAGGAACTATACATTCTTGATGATTCTGTCAATCCCACAAATTCATTCAAGGACAGGGTAACATCTGTGGCTGTAAGCAAGGCATTGGAACTCGGTGCCACCGCAATTGGATGTGCATCCACAGGAAACCTCGCATCCGCTGTAGGAGCACATGCTGCAAAAGCAGGCATTCCATCATATATCTTCATACCTTCCTCGATCGAGCTTGGAAAGATAACACAGATGCTATCATACGAACCAAACGTCATAGCAGTTGACGGGACCTATGATGACGCGAATCGTCTTGCAAGTGAAGTTGCAGACCAGAATCCTGACTGGGCATTTGTCAACATAAACATAAGACCATATTATACGGAGGGTTCCAGGACACTTGCATTCGAAACTGCTGAACAGCTCGGGTGGAATGCTCCGGATCATATCGTTGCACCACTTGGAAGTGGAGCACTTCTGTGCGCCCTTACCAGAGGTTACAGGGAACTTGAAAAGATAGGTTTTGTTGAACCCGAAAGGAAGATCAGGATATCAGGTTCACAGCCAGCAGGTTGTTCACCCATATCGACCGCTGTCCAGAACGACGCGGAAGTTATCCCGATAAGAGAACTTGACACCATAGCCCACAGCCTAGCTATTGGTAATCCTGCAGATGGACATTATGCAAAACAGGAGATCCAGAATTCAGGCGGTTATGCTGCATCTGTGACGAACGAGGAAATACTTGAAGCCATATTCCTGCTTGCAAGAACTGAAGGTATTTTCACAGAACCTGCTGGCGGGACAACGGTTGCAGGTCTTAAGAGACTTGTCGAAAGCGGCCATATTGACCCCGATGAGAGAACAGTTGTATATGTAACAGGTAATGGTCTAAAAGCGCAGGATACGATTGCAGGAGCAGTTGAGAGACCTGGATCGATCAAGCCGTCATATTCCGAATTCACGAAGAAGTACAGCAATATTACAAAAAATAACTAATGATCAAGAGGTGAAGTAAAATGGTATCTATAAGATTTTCATCAGCATTGAACAACATAACAAGAACAAGGTCAACAAGCATCGATCTGGGCGATACTACAGTAAAGAGCCTTTTTGATAGACTTACTACTGAGTACGGCGAGGAGTTTGAAAGACGCCTGCTTCATGATGGAGAAGTGCGAAGATTCGTCAATGTCTATGTCAACGGAGAAGATATAAGGCATCTTTCAGGTCTTGCTACCGAAATTACCGATGCTGACGAAATTTCAATATTGCCGGCAGTAAGCGGAGGCTAATCCTCAGGAAGTTAACCGGGAAGAGCAGGTTCTGGAAATTATATCGATCAAAAAGGACCTGCAAATCCTTAAAGTGGTGAATCTATGATGAAATTAAGGATAGGACACCTTTCAACCATATACCATACCTCATTCATACTGATGGGAACGGACTGGCTTAAAAACGCAGGCATAGAACCTGAGTGGAAACTTTATGGAGGAGGGCCTGCAATTGTCCGAGCGTTTGAGAACAACGACCTTGATATCGGATATATCGGACTTCCTCCTGCTATGATAGGAATAGATCACGGTTTGAAGATCAAGTGCATTGCAGGCGGTCACGTTGAAGGGACAGTGATGATCGCTACTGCCGAATTCCTTACGCTGGAAGAATGCAGGAACGAACGGACACTTTTTTTGGAGCAATTTAAAGGATACACAATAGCCTGTCCGCCGGCAGGTTCTATCCATGACGTGATCATCAGGAATTATATCAAAGAAACAGGTCTTGAGAATGATATTGATGTCCTCAACTACGAATGGGCTGATATGATCCCCGAAGCAATAGCAGACGGAGAGATCAAAGCTGCAGTCGGAACACCATCCCTAGCTGTTGTGGCAAAGAGATACTGTGATGCAAAGATAGTGATCCAGCCTGAAAAACTGTGGCCTGACAATCCAAGTTACGGCATAGTTGCAACCTCTGAGATGATCGAGAACTCACCAGAGATTCTTTTGAAGTTCATAGAATTGCATGAAAATGCCTGTGAGCTCATTCGTGAGAATACCGAAGAGGCAGCAAGCATTGTCGCCAAGACGATTGAGATCATTGATGCAGATTTCGTGAACGATATGTATAAAGTATCACCAAAATACTCAGCAAGCATATCAGAAGAATATATCAAGTCTACGATGAGATTTGTAGATGTACTGAACGAACTCGGATATATCTCAAAGGAACTTGAGGAAAAGGATATCTTCAACCTTCGGTTTGTTGAAGAATTAGGACTTTGAGTTTATTTTTTTCATTTCTTTTTCCATAGCACTCTTCCTTAGTTCTTCCGGGAATTTCTCGATCGCATATCTAAGCGCTGTACGAGGCATATTTTCCTTATTTCGCATGACGTAGTCGAATATTTCATTCAGATGTTTTCTGCTAGCCTCTTTGAGCATCCACCCATACCCTTTTTGGACCAGATCATCTTTATCTGTTAATAACAGATCGGCAATCTCCAGAACATCATCCAGAAGATCTCCTCTGCGGGCAGGCAAGATCAGTGTAACAGCAGCAGCACGCCTGAACCAGCGATTATCTGAACCTGCCCAGGTCTTGAGCGATCCAATGTATTGAGGATACATTTCGATGAACGAACCCAGTGTGTGATTGCAAAGAATATCACATTTCGCCCAGTTGTTCACATAATCCCCAATCCACCTTTCAAAAACTTCGAAATCCTCAGGTTCATACTGATTTCTCAAACTATATGACCATTCGAATGCGATGAAGGCTTCCTCAATGTAATCCGACCTCAGAAGTTCCTCACATAAAGAAAATATCTCCGGCTTGGTTTTGCCGGATATGCTTTTAAAATGCTCATTTGCTATTTTCCTGACTGCAGCAACATACACACCATAACACTTTATTTTTTCTTTAAAAACACGTGAGGAACTTATCTTTGTTTGTTCATCAGAGTTTTGTTCCAGGTCTTTTCATATTTTAGCGATAATCTTGTTCATAGATTTTTATTGACCATATTCTTAGATAATGCTAATGTACAATTGAAATTTGAAAGATGAAATCGGATTGTATATGATCTCGAAAAAAGAAAAGTAATCCTTTTTTACATTAACTTGCTTTTTTAATATAAATCCTAAGAAAAAAAGAAAGAAGGAAAGAGCTATCTTTTAATAACCCCTTCAGCAGTGTAGCAACAGGAAATGTGCCCACAATAAAGAGGAAATAACTCCGCACCCATCTATCAAATGCAGAGGTATCCCACCTCAATAAATTCAACTGCTCAAATGATCAGAGCACAAGACCACAGACACACCTGAGCTCGTAACGATCTTGCACAGATCCTCAATTGTGTCGGAATATTGATCACTGTCAACCGGGACTCCTTTGCAAAGGGTTTCCTGTAGCAGATCATCATCTACATAGATGCAATGTGTACCCTTCATGGAAAGGCGGTCATAATTGGCCTTTGCCTCTTCCTTTTTACCTCCCGGATATCTAATAACTCTGGCCGTTACCGCTTTGCATGCTTTGTCAGGAGATACCTGTTTGCATTTCAGGATCATTCCCGCAGCAGCAGTCTGGTTGGTGTGAGGATCGATCACAATAAATGAACCCGTGATCTTGTTCTCAGAGTAAATATCGGCAAATATCGGGGCCTTTAACTCGACCTTAACTTTTCCGATCTCATTTAAGCTCAAAACTTCCGAAGGTTTCATGCTGATATCTTCAGGATCATATTCATGAATTACTTCTGAGAAATTTCCTTTCACCGTGCTGGTAGTATGCTTGATCAAATAATCTTTCCCGATCTCCATGGGAGCGCTATCCATCCATACTATGTTTACCTCCAGACTTCCGGCAATTACAGGAAGATCATCAACCTTTGCGACCATATCACCGCGGCTTATGTCAATGTCATCCTCAAGACAGAGGGTCACTGCCATGGGAGCAAAGGCATGATCGAGGTCCCCATCATAGGTGACGATCCTTGAGATATTACTGGTTTTTCCCGAAGGAAGAACCCTTACCTCATCGCCCTTGTGAATCACGCCTGAAGATATTGTACCACAATACCCTCTGAAATCATCGCCGCCTCCCCAGTTAACATACTGGATCGGGAACCTGAAATCAATGAGGTTGTGACCACCGGATACACTTACGTTCTCCAGATAATCAAGTAATGTTGAACCCTGATACCAAGGCATATTCGCGCTTCGTTCGATGACATTGTCACCTTTGAGGGCACTTATGGGTATGTAATAAATTGATTCATCCGATAACTTATCAGCAAAGGCATTAAACTCGCCTACAATATTCTCAAACACTTCTTCTGAATAATCTACCAGATCCATTTTATTAACTGCAACCACAAAGTTCCGGATACCAAGAAGGGATGAGATAAATGAGTGCCGTTTTGTCTGTGTCACAACTCCGTTCCTGGCATCAATGAGGATCAGGGCAAGTGATGCATTTGATGCACCTGTAGCCATATTTCTTGTATATTGCTCATGCCCTGGAGTATCGGTAATAATAAAGCGCCTTTTTGGAGTCGAGAAAAACCTGTATGAGACATCAATTGTAATTCCCTGCTCTCTTTCTGATTTAAGGCCATCAGTTACCAGGGAATAATCAATATCCTGGTTCCTATGAGCTTTCGAGAATGTCTTAATTAAATTCAGTTGATCCTCAAATATTGATTTTGAATCGTATAATAATCTCCCGATAAGGGTTGATTTACCATCATCAACACTACCTGCAGTGGCAAACCGTAATAGATCAATGTTCTGATTTTTTTCAATCAAAGAGTCAGAACCCTTCAAAAGTATCCCTCCTTCTTCTTTTGCTCCATGGAGCTATCCTGATCGTGGTCTATCACCCTTGTAATACGCTCGGAATGGCGGGCAACCATCATCTCTTCAATGATCTTCGGCAAAGTGTCTGCCTCTGATCTTACTGCACCTGTACAGTAATGGCACCCCAGTGTCCTGAAGCGGCACATGACTTCCTTGACCTCTTCCTCATGCTCATCCGTATAAACCGGAATTAGCTGACCATGCTTCTCAATAACCGGTCTTTTCTTTGCAAAGTAAAGAGGAACGATCTCAATATTTTCATGGTAGATATATGTCCAGATATCAAGTTCGGTCCAATTCGAAAGCGGGAACACCCTTATGGATTCTCCCGGATCGATCTTTGAATTAAAGAGGTTCCACAGCTCAGGTTTCTGGTCCTTCGGATTCCACTGTCCATGCTTGTCGCGGAACGAATAGATCCTTTCCTTTGCCCTTGATTTCTCCTCATCTCTCCGGGCACCTCCAAAAGCTGCATCATAGCCACCTTCATTTAAACCATCAAGGAGTGCTTTTGTTTTAAGCTCGGCACAACATTTGACCGTCCCCACCGTAAGTGGATTTATCCCTTTTTTGAGGGCTTCTTCGTTCCTGTGAACCTTCAGGTCAAGGTTGTGTTTTTTTGTATAATAATCCCTGAATTCGTACATTTCAGGAAACTTGTATCCGGTGTCAACATGCAATAAAGGGAAAGGCACTTTTTTCGGATAAAAGGCCTTGATCGCAAGATGGGCCATTACTGATGAGTCCTTCCCTACCGAATACAACATCACTGGATTTTCAAATTCTGCAGCGACTTCTCTGATAATGCCTATGCTTTCCGCTTCAAGTGTCTTTAAATTTGAAAGCCGATAAGATTCTTCCGTAGTGACCATATTTGACCCTCCACTTATTTTTTATAAATATATTCAATGACGTTCTCAATTGAAACGGTGGTCTTTTATTGAAATCTTGATTTTGATTTTTGAGACTGTGATCTGACATTTCCTGAATGAAGTCCACATTCTTTCTTGGTTGCTTCTTCCCACCACCAGCGTCCTTCACGTTCATGCTGTCCAGGCAGTACAGGTCTGGTACATGGTTCACAACCAATGCTGACATATCCCTTCTCATGGAGTTCGTTGTATGGGACATCGTTTTCCCTTATGTAATCCCAAACCTGTTTGGAGGTCCAGTTGGCCAGAGGATTGAACTTCACAAGTCTACCGTCACCAAATGCCAGATCAAATTCAGCTACAGGTATTTCTGCGCGCGTGTTAGGACTCTGGTCTTTACGCTGGCCTGTGATCCATGCAGCTCTCTTGCTAAGGGAGCGTCTTAGTGGGTCGACCTTCCTGGCACCACAACATTCCTGATGACCATCCTTGTAGAATGAGAACATACCCTTTTTGAGGACAAGTTCTTCGGTCTTTTCCCTGTTAGCAAAGAAGATCTCCAGTGGGATATTATAATGCTCCCGCACCAAGTCGAAGAACTTGTAGGTTTCAGGGTGCAAACGACCTGTATCAAGTGAAAATACACTGACTTGTGCCTTGATCTTCATTGCCATATCAATGAGCACAACATCCTCAGCACCACTGAATGCAATAGATATGCCTGAGCCAAACCTGTTCAGTGCATACTCAAGAATCTCCTGCGGAGAACTGTCTTTATAATCTTCAGCAAATTGTTCGATCTCTTTTATTATTTCCGGATCCTTTTCTGGCATGATCTCGTTTTCCTGTGATCTTGATGAAGTATTAGGAGAAACTGTGATTATAAGCATAAATAAAATGAGGTCCGTACCAGCAGTTCCTTACTGATGGTCCAAACTCTCAAATTATTCCAGCACAAAGGCCTTGAACTCTTCAAGCCCTACACGCTGGATAGTATCTCCAAATCGTTCTCCTGAAGTTGCTTCTATTTTGAAGAACTCCACAGACCTCTCAATGATCCTGAACAGAGTATCTTCGTCTACAAGCTCGGTTAGTCTGATACCAAGCCTTGGATGCTTCCCAACCTTGCCGCCAATGTATACAGTGTACCCTTCTCTTGCCTTGATCCATGCCTCAGTTGGGCATATCAGGAGACACTGACCACACAGGTTGCATTTGCCCCTGTAAAAGTGTAGGGCTCCATCCTCAACCTTGATCGCATCTACTGGACATACTGTTTGGCAGAGACCACAATAAGTACATTTATCCTCTACCCATTTTGGTTCAAGTCCACCCATTACACCAAGGTCGTTCTCCTGTGGTTTCATACATGATGATGGACAGCCTGTAACTGCAAATTTGAACTTGCCGGGAAGTTCCATGGCAAAGTACTTCTCATCGATCTTTTTTGCGATATCCTCTGCATCGATCAGTCCACGCGGACAGATGAGATTCCCCTGGCAGGCAACTACTCCACGAACTCTCGGACCACAGGTACCCTGGCGAACATTTCTGTTCTCGAGTTCGTCAAGAAGGTTCTCTGCATCATCAAAAGGAATATATGAGATCTCAAGTCCCTGTCGTGCAGTTATGTGAACCTCACCCTTGCCATACTTCTCAGAAGCGTCAGCGAGTGCCCGAAGCTGATCGGCGGTCAGCTGACCTCCGACAACACGAAGTCGCATTGAGAAAAGGTCTTCCTTCTGCCTCTGTCGAAGAAAACCGCCCTGTTTGAGCCTGTCATAGTTGATAGTCTTATTACCCATGTATTATCACCGTAAGTTCCGCAGATATAGATATATATGTATATAATAAGGCAAAAGTTGCACTGTTTTAGTGGTAATTTTAGCCCCATTCCCCACTGATATATAGCAAATTACCTTTCATATACTATATATTTACTCTAAAAATAAAACTTGTAAATAAAGCTAAGTAAATCGAGAGATTAAAGTAAACGGGACGAAATCAAGGGAGTTACTAACAAATGATCATAGCACTGGCTGCCATTGCATCTGCGATCTTCATGGGGATCAACATTGGCGGGAACAATGCAGCCGCTGCCATGGGAGCAGCATATGGTGCACGAGCCCGTACCAAAAGACAGGCAGTAATATTAATTGCAATATTTTCCCTGCTTGGCGCTGTACTTAGTGGAGAGGAGGTCATCAGGACCCTAGGTGAGGGAATTGTTCCCGGCAATACAATAACCCTTACTGCAGCCATCATTGCAACAAGTGCAGCTGCCATCAGCCTGTTCATCGGAAACATACTGAAGATCCCTATATCAGCCAGTCAGTCAGCTGTAGGAGCTATTGTCGGAATTGGCATATTCTACGGGGTACTCGATACACAGCTGCTTTCACAG
This sequence comes from Methanococcoides methylutens, assembly GCF_000765475.1. Classification (NCBI taxonomy): domain Archaea; kingdom Methanobacteriati; phylum Methanobacteriota; class Methanomicrobia; order Methanosarcinales; family Methanosarcinaceae; genus Methanococcoides; species Methanococcoides methylutens. Next base: position 5,158 of record NZ_JRHO01000010.1, on the reverse strand, counting down.
ATCGTGGGTTGGTGGATAGCCACACCGTTACTTGCATTCGTGCTTGCGTACCTTTCCGGCAAATATATTCACCCCAGGCTTGTGGTCTGGCTTGTGGAACATGAATCTGAAGCACAGATAAGAAGCACTATTGCAAAACTCCTGACTGTGACCGGTTGTTATGTTGCTTATTCAGCAGGTGCGAACAATGCTGCAAATGCTGTTGGTCCTCTTGTGGGAGCAGGATTTATGGATCCGACAACCGGAGCTGTTATCGGGGGTCTTACACTTGGCATTGGAGCTATACTGATAGGTGGCCGTATCCTCCAGACGGTCGGAACGGATATAGCAGAGATCTGTACGATCCGTGCGATCTTCATTGAAGCAATCGCAGCGATCATAGTACACGGTGCATCCCATTACGGCATTCCTGTGGCACTTGGCCAGTTAGTACCTGCAGCTGTTATTGGTATTGGATGTGCCAGTAAAGGTATGGATACAATAAAGAACAAAACGGTAAGACGTATTGTAGTTATGTGGGTAACATCCCCACTGGTAGCAGGTCTGATAGCATATACTGCTATCAGTCTTGTTTCCTGAACAAAAAAATAGAGAACTCGATACAAAAAAAGAGATTCAAGGTCGATACTTCATAGCCTATGATATTACTGATAAGTTCTGACAGTTTCATCTGGCATTTTCTTTTTTAAGAGATTCTTCTGCCCTGTTCATAATTTCTTCATTGTCTTCATAGATCTTCCGGACATTGTCCATTGCGCGATTAAGGCGCTTTTTCAATAGTACAAGTTCCCTGTCTGAAAGATCATACTCAGGTACATTGTCTATCCACAACTGCTGTACCTCGATAAGAGCATCTATCGCTGACTTTGTCCTGTTGATCGTTGTAGCGTCCATAGAACTTCTTATATATGCAAGATATTAATAAGGTAACGGGGGAGGCAATAATTGTCAGAATACCATTTGTTATTTATCTGGCAGTTAATAGACCATCGATGACATTAATCGAACTGTATTATTCCGATATTTGCATGAACTGCCATTATGTCAGGAACCAGATAATAGAAGTTCTCCCTGAAGGTGTTATGTTCAAGGAAATAAACGTAACAAGCCTGGAAGGTGTTATGTTCAAGGAAATAAACGTAACAAGCCTGGAAGGTGCTGAAAGAGCAAAGCAACTCGGGATAGAAGAAGTGCCTACTATCACTATTAATGGGGAAGTCGTGTTTATCGGACGAGTGGAAAAGGACGAGATACAAGAGGAACTTGAAGGCTTCCTTTGAGCAAGAAGAATTGTATTAGACCAACAGAATACAGGAGGAATTCCAACTGAATCTTGACATTTATAAAAATTTAAACAGGGGTATTGAAAGCACATACATTAACCTGAACCCGATCCAGCGGGGAGGAGTGCTTACCGCTGAGGCCAGAAAAGCAGCACTTGAATTTGCGGATGGTTATTCAGTTTGTGACTTCTGTTTCGAATCAAGGGTAGATCTTGTCCAAAACCCACCTGTAAGAAATCTTACAGCAGATATTGCAGAATTCCTGAATATGGATGACGTGAGGTTCACAGCCGGTTGCCGCCATGCAAAATGGGCAGCAATGCACATGGTCACAGAACCCGGTGAGACCCTTGTACTGGATTCACTTGCACATTATACATCATATCTTGCAGCAGAGGCGAACCAGTTGAAGGTCGTTGAGGTGCCACATAGCGGCTACCCGGAATTTACAATAGATCCTGAAGGATACGCAGAAAAGTTCGAGGAAGTTGAACGCAATACCGGCTCACTACCAGCACTGGCACTGCTTACACATGTTGATTATCGTTATGGAAATGTGGCAGATGCTGCCTCCGTTGGGAAGATCTGTAAAGAATACGGTGTTCCTTTCCTGCTGAATACAGCTTACTCTTCAGGAATAATGCCTATTGATGGAAAGAAACTTGGTGTGGATTTCCTGTGTGCTTCCGGGCACAAAAGCTGGGCGGCATCCGCCCCCATGGGAATACTTGCAACTACCTTTGAATGGAATCAGCAGGTATTCGATAAGTCAACCATCAGGGGAGACTGGAGTGGACGTGGCTTCACAAAAAAGGAGGTTGCTTTATTTGGATGTTCACCTGTCTTTGGAGTTCCGGTAATGTCACTTATGGCATCATTCCCGAGTGTTGTAGAACGTGTGAAGCACTGGGATGAACATGTCGAGAATGCAAGATACCTTGCATCACAGCTCGAGCGTATAGAAGGATTTCACCAGATGGGTGTCAAGCCGACAGAACATACTCTTGTGGCATTCGAATCCCTGCCACTCTTTGAAGCTGCTGCCAAGACCAAGAAACGTGGTTACTTCCTATACCATGAACTTAAGAAGCGAAAGATAATTGGAATCCAGCCCGGGATGAGCAAAAGTTTCAAATTAAATACATTCGGACTCAGCAGAGTTCAGATAGAATATGTCGCTAACGCTTTCATTGAGATAGCAAGGAAATATGATATACCGGTGGAGGATGAAGCATGAAATATACGGAACTGACAAAGCAGTTCAGACAATTGTTCGAGTTACCGCTTACACCGGTTGCCGTGAAGTTCAATACCGACGATGAGCCAAATATTCCACACCCAATGCGTTATTGTGAGATCGTTAGAAAAGCAGCAGCCTTTGGTACGTCCTATACTTGTTCAGCTGATGATATGTCATGTGCAAGCGCAGAACTGGCACTTGGTTTCACAGAACCTGCTTACGGAGATGTGTATCCAAGGATAAAAACTGCAGATACCAGGACAATGACCATCACACCGCTTGACATATGTGAATTCGAACCTGATGTTGTGGTGGTTGTAGGAACCGCCAGCAAACTCATGCGTGTAGCTGCAACACTCTCCAAAGTGAAAGGAGATATGGTTAATGCCAAATTTAAAGGTGAATTCGCTGTCTGTGGAGAATGTACGACCATCCCGGTAATGGAGAACAAGGTGAACCTATCACTTTTGTGTGCCGGAGCACGTATGTTCAGTGATTACAGGAACGATGAGATCGTGTTCGGGTTCCCTATGGAGGCCTTTGTTGAGCTCACAGAATCGCTGAAGGAAGAGAGTATCACAAAAGCACTTTGTGGCTGTCTTATGGATGACCTGCCGGCACGTTTGGTGGATGCAATACTTGCACTTGGTTTCACAAAAGGCACGGATCATTTCATCGGACGTTTCGGGGATGAGATCGTAAGGCTATACATTCCAAAGGACGAAAGCGGGAAGAGCTCATCGGTTACACTGCATGTTCCAGTCAAGTTCAAAGATGCGGATGCATCAAAAGCTTCAGAGGATGGGGCATCCTGCCTGTTCGAGGAACCGATGAACTATCGTCTCAGGGACAACTGGATGGATGCAATATTGCTGATCGAACTCCACGAACCGATAAGGCGTGCAGCCATGAAACCTGAGAAGTTCAACGCACTTGTTAACAATGGAATAGAGGTAATGCTGGATCGTGTTGCTAAATTCAAGCGCAAGACGATACAGTGAATCTTTAGTAAAAGTGGATCTCCTATGAGGTTGTAGAAGATCTGCTTTTGTTTACTTTTAAAAGTATAAAATGATAAAAAAGAGGGTTTGTCGAGAGATCAGGCTTTCTTAATGTGAACTTTCCAGATGTTATTTTCTTCTTTGTCAATACCAAGAATTGTATGACCCTCATTCTTGACACTTTTAGGAACATTTGAAATCGCGGGTGCATAATCAAAGACGACCGTGAGATTATCACCACTTTCCAGCTCCTCTAATTGTAATTTAGTTTTTACGAAAGTAAAGGGACAAATCTCCCCCCTAAGATCTAATTCGATCGAGCCTTCAGTCATTTTTTCACCTTTGGTCATTAATATTAGAATGAAATTAGCTCTACTTCTAAAGATATAAGATCTAAGATACAGGCAAATAAAGACATATTCTTCATCAATCAACTGTAAGGCCAGCAACACAAAAGATGCTATATATCTTGTCTAACAGATGTATTTTGCCGACATGTATATATATTAGAGACATGTATTCACAAGTGTGACTTCACAATAGTGAATTTGCGATGTGCCATATCAAACTATGGTGCGACTATATTCAACCTATACAAAGGAGTAATGAAAATGAGGGATCGCTTTTGTTGACAATCACGAGAAAAAAGTACAGATAAAGAAAAGCATCGAAGAGCCAAAGGACAAACACCTGAGAAAGACAATTGAAGCGTTGCCGCCTTCTGCAAAACTTGTCTACAAGGTACTTGAATACGGTGGTCTTCTGACACAGAAAGAAATCGCCGAACAAAGTTATCTTCCCCCACGTACCATCCGATATGCATTGGGAAGACTGAAGGATGAGAATTTCCTGCAGGAAAGATTCTACTTCAAAGACGCGAGGCAAAGCCTGTATGGTCTAAAAGAAATGACCAACCAACAGGCAGCAGGCGAAACAGCTTCACAGGCTGAATTTGATTTTGCCAATGTATATACTGTACCTAAGGAGTACGAAGTATTGGCAACATAAATTTAATTCTGTGAAAAAAAGATCAACTTAATAACCTGGAAACCAATTATCAAAATCAATTGGTAAAAGGTGTTACAACCTATGGCGAACTCATTGTGAGAACAATGAGCTCATTACTCATTTTAACTATTTTCTTTTCATTTTCCCAAGATATCGTTTATAAATCAATAATGAAAATAAATTATTATTAGGATACATCTTCAGATTAGATATATGAAGAGTATTGAAAGTATAGTCAGATCACCAACGATGATTGGAATGGTGTATTCAGATCTAGAAACAATCCCATCTTTTCAAGTATCTCTATTCTCCACTGGTTTAATAAATTAGTTAGAAAATATACCGCAGGCTGTAGAGATCATTTCCACTAAGCAGAAGTTAATCAGATTAGCATAGCAATTCGAATTTTCAAAAATGTGATCATAAATAAAAACATATCAAAACAGCAAACTCAAAGCTAGTGAGTTAAGATCAGTTAAAGAAAAAGTGCATTAGAGTAGGAACAGGAGTTGCCCTGCCGCTATGGCCGCCGTACTCTAACTCATATTAATGAATCAGATATTACTTTTGTTAACGGATGAAAGCCAAGGTCCGGATTCGAACCGGAATGGAATCGCTCTGCAGGC